>JBDUBG010000042.1:0-2325 GCA_040004215.1 Pseudolysinimonas sp.
CGCGGCAAACGCGATCTCGCCTCGCCCGAGCCCGAGTTGCTCGCCGGTAGGCTCGAAGCGTGCCAGTGAATGCCGAACTCGCGGGTCGGAGCTACCCCGCGGCGCCCCCGTATTCGGTGGGGCGCGAGAAGGTGCGCGAGTTCGCTCGCGCCGTACTTGCCACCAGCCCGCTGAACGTCGATCCGGAGGCGGCGCGCGCAGCCGGCTACGCCGACGTGGTAGCGCCCCCGACCTTCGCCGTCGTGGTGCAGGAGCACACGCTCGCCCAGCTGCTCGGCGATCCGGATGCCGGCATCGACTTCGCGCGCGTCGTGCACGGCGACCAGCGCTTCAGCTTCACCCGTCCGATTGTCGCCGGAGACGAATTGACCGCAACCCTCACCGTCACCAGTGTGAAGTCACTCGGCGGGCACAGCATGGTGACCGCGGAATCCGCCATCGTCGACGCCAACGGTGCCCACGTCGTCACCGCGATCTCGACCCTCGTCGTGCGGGGTGACGAATGAGCGGCACGCCAGCAGCGGGTGACCTGACCGTGGGCGACGTGGTGGCCGAGCAGAGCTATCACCTGAGCCGAGACACCCTGGTGCGCTACGCGGGGGCGTCAGGCGACTTTAACCCGATCCATTACCGTGACGACGTCGCCACCTCTGTCGGCCTCGCCGGGGTGCTGGCGCACGGGATGCTCACGATGGGTCTCGCCGTGCAGCCGGTCGTCGACTGGCTGGGTGGCGACAGCGGCAAGGTGCTCGACTACCAGGTGCGTTTCACGCGGCCGGTTTTGGTTGACGCCGAGGCGGGCGCCGATGTCACGGTCGTCGCCAAGGTTGGTGCGCTGGACGAACTCCCGAGCGGAAGCGCTGGCGCGCGTATCGACCTCACGGTGACCTTCAACGGTGACACCGTGCTCGGCAAGGCTCAGGTGCGGGTCGCGCTCGCGTGACTGAACTGCGAGAGCTCACCACCCTGCGCGTCGGCGGTCCAGCCGAGCGCGTGCGTGAGCCGCTCAGCCGCGACGAATTGGTCGCGGCCGCGCTCGAGATCTGGTCGGGCTTCGACGACTGGTTGGTGCTCGGCGGCGGATCCAACGTCGTGGTCTCAGATGATGGCATCGACGGCGACGTGCTCCGCGTCGTGACGCGTGGAATCTCGTCGCACCCGCGGGACGACGGGACAGTCCAGCTGCTGGTCGAGGCGGGGGAGCCATGGGACGCGGTCGTGGCACACGCCGTTGAGAACGGGCTCGCTGGTATCGAGGCACTCAGCGGCATCCCGGGTAGCTCGGGCGCGGCGCCGATCCAGAACATTGGCGCATACGGTCAAGAGCTGAGTGGCAGTCTCACCGGCATCGACTTTCTCGACTTCGGCACGGGCGAGGTGCAGCATCTCGCCGCCTCCGAGTTGGGTCTGGGCTACCGCAGCAGCGCGCTCAAGAACGGGCGGCTGGGGGTGGTGCTCGGCATCGAGCTCGAGCTCGCGGCATCCGCAGATCATCTTTCGCAGCCGATCGCATACGACCAGCTGGCGACGGCGCTCGGCGTCAAGCTCGGCGCCCGCGTTCCCCTCGCTGAGGTGCGCGCGGCAGTGCTCGCGATGCGCGGGTCGAAGGGAATGGTTCTGGATGCCGCAGACCCCGACTCGGTCAGCGCCGGCTCGTTCTTCACCAACCCGATCGTGAGCGAGAACTTCGCCCGCGGGCTCCCCCGGGAGATGCCGCGCTGGCCGACCGAACCGGAGCGCCCGCCGCAGGTGTTGCCGCTGGGATCGCCAATCCCGGCCGCCCCGGCCTCAGGCGAGTACCTGGTCAAGCTCAGCGCCGCCTGGTTGATCGAGCACTCCGGCATTGTGCGCGGCTTCGCCTTGCCCGGCTCGCGAGCGGCGATCTCGAGCAAGCACACCCTCGCGATCACGAACCGGGGTGGCGCGACAGCAGTCGAGGTCACCCAGTTGGCGAACTACGTGCAGACCCGGGTGATGTCGGAGTTCGGCGTCATGCTGCAGCCAGAACCGGTGTTGGTCGGCGTCCAGTTGTAAGCGGGTTTGACCGCGTTGTTCAACTTTGAACACTTAGACTCGCGCCATGTCAGCGTTGAGCACTCGCACCCTGGTGCTGGGCGTTGTGAAGATCTTCGGGCCGGCGAATGGCTACCGGTTGCGGCAAGAGCTGCTCAGCTGGAACGTGGAGCGTTGGGCTGCCCTCAACCCCGGCTCGATCTATTCGATGTTGGGCACGCTGGCGAAGGACGGGGCTGTCACACGCCACGAGCTCTCAGCGCGCAACGGCGAGCGGGCCGCCACCGTTTTTACGATCACCGAGGCGGGTGA
>JBDUBG010000126.1:0-2323 GCA_040004215.1 Pseudolysinimonas sp.
TTGCGTTCCCTTTCCCCTCAAAAGCCGTGACAGGGCCGGGAGGCTCGTTCAAGCCTCCCGGCCCGTCAAGGACGGTGTTACTTGGTTTCTACCTTGTAGCCGGATTGTGGTGCGAGATTCTGAATCGACTTGGCATAGTCGTTCAGGGCCGTCTCCAACGACTTCCCGTTGTTGATATCCGCAGCCAGGGTAGGACCGAACTGACCATTGAAGTTGAACCGAACCGGCCGGTCAACCTGCGAGATCTTGAGCGAACCGTCGGCCATGGCGGTGTACACATTGTTCGCGTAGTACGGGTCCTTCGAGATGCGCGCCTCCCACAGCTTGTTCGCCGGACCATAAGCCGGGAACGTTGGGGTGGACGCCGCGGTGGCCATCCAGTCAGAGGTGGTCATCCAGACCGCAGCGTCAGCTGCCGCCTGTGGGTACTTCGAGTGCGACGAGACGGTGAAGATACCGCCACCATAAGCACCCGACCTGTCGTCGTTACCGGTACCCCAGGTGGGCATGTCGGCAGCGGCGATCTCACCTGCGGGAACGTTCCACGACGCGGCCGGCTTGATCACGAAGTCGCCCCACCATGACGGGCCAATGGTCATGGCGACCTTGTCCTGGGCAGCAACATCCTTGATGAATCCTGCATCGAACGGCGAGCGCTTGTCGATGACTCCGGCGTCAAGCAGTGGCTGGACCAGCTTCGCAACCCGGGTGCACTTCGGGTCGCTTGGCGCGATCCGCACCACGTTCACGGCGGTGATGTCGGCCAACGGGCACTCGCTCGACTGCAGGAAGGCTGCGTAGTAGAGCTGGTCGCCGTATGCGCCAGCAGAGTAACCGGTGCCCTTGAGCTTCATGGCGGTGTCGGCGAACTCCTGCATGGTGGTCGGCACGGTGAGTCCGAGTTGCGAGAAAATCTTGGTGTTGTACCAGAGCACCGTGTTCGCAAGATCGTTCTTGAGGCAGTAGTACTTACCATCGAACTTGCAGTCGCTGTTGCCCGCACCAAAGCCGTCGAAGATTTTCTTCGAGACCAGCTTGGTGAGATCGGTCGCGTAGCCGTTCGACGGGTCCAGGTAGGCCGCCGCGTCAGCAGGGGCACCGAAGATGATATCCGGCCAGCCCTTCTTGGCGCGGTTTGCCAACGTGATCTTGGACTGCGCGTCTGCCTGGGCAATGGTCTCGATTTTGATGTCGACCTTGCCCTTCATTTCCTTCTGGTACTCGGTCGCCTGAGGGATACGGGGCGTGTCAACCCAGATCAGGAGCGAGGGCTTTCCGGTGGGTGCAGCCGTGCCGGAACAGCCGACAAGACTCGCGCTCAGCGCTGCAACCGCAACCAGCGCCACTGCCAGTCGTCGTTTCATTGGTGCTTCCTTTCATGCCGTGGAAGGAAGCAAAGAAAGCATCCTCGCTCCCAGGTGAAAGTCATGCTACATGATTTCCGCAGATCCTATATAGTATTTTCAAATCGCTTTGGCGCGTCAGCGCACGCATCCTCAACGAAGAGAACACGGGGCACGATGTCTGAACTAAGCGGACTCACCGCCGTCATCACCGGAGCCGGTTCGGGCATCGGTCTGGCCACCGCGCAGAACTTCGCCTCCGCCGGCGCCCGCGTGTTCGGGCTCGACCTCAACGTCGGTGCGATGGAGGGCGTCGCCGAGTGGATCCCCTGCGATGTCGGGTCGACCGAGTCGGTTACCGCTGCATTCGCCACGCTTGCCACTCAGATCTCTGCGCTCGACATCCTGGTCAACAACGCCGGCATCGGCGCCGTGGGATCGGTCGAGGATGCCTCGGACGACGAATGGCAGCAGGTGTTGAATGTGAACGTGGTCGGCACGGCCCGCGTCACGAAGGCCGCGCTTCCGCTGCTGCGCGCCAGTGCATCCGCGTCGATCGTCAACACCTGCTCAATTGCCGCGACCGTGGGCCTGCCGCAGCGTGCGATCTACTCGGCCAGCAAGGGAGCCGTCCAGGCGCTCACCCTCGCCATGGCAGCAGATCTCGTGCACGAGTCGATCCGGGTGAACTGCGTGAACCCGGGCACGGCCGATACGCCGTGGGTCGGGCGGCTCCTCGATCTGGCAGCAGACCCCGCCGCTGAGCGCGCGGCCCTCGCGAATCGGCAGCCCAGTGGTCGTCTCGTGACGGCAGACGAGGTCGCGAGTTCAATTCGCTTTCTCGCGAGCCCTGCACAGCGGGCGACGACAGGCACCGTCCTGGCCGTCGACGGCGGCGTCGCCGGGCTTCGGGTGCCCTCAAGGTAGCTTCTGTTGCGCACCCCACGTGCTCTCGGATATACGATGACGGCAATCGTGCC
>JBDUBG010000363.1:0-2319 GCA_040004215.1 Pseudolysinimonas sp.
ATTGCTGAGCGGCTGCGCCGCAACGACGACTCCGGCTACGTGCTCGCTGTGGTAATCGGGCTCGGGCTCATCATGCTGCTCTTGGTGGCCACCACGCTCAGTGTGACCACGAGTGGCGAGACTAAGTCGTACAAAGACTCTTCATGGAATGCTGCCCTCGCCGCCGCCTATGCCGGGATCGAGGACTACAAGAGCCGCATCGCGAACGACTCTGGCTATGCCCGTTACGGAAATCCGAATGACCCATACACGGGCACTGCGTCCGGACTCACGCTTCCGACCGGCGCGGCGGCCAACATCGCTTTCACGTACGGCGCGGGGCAGTGGGCGACCGTCCCCGGATCCGGCGGCAACGCACAGTTCCGCTACGAGATCGACAACTCCAAGTTCGCTTCGACCGGCGTGATGCGGATTCGGTCGACCGGCAAGGTGGGCACATCGACCCGATCGGTGATCGGCGATCTGAAGCAGAACGGCTTCAGCAGTTACGTCTATTTCACCGACTTCGAAGTTCAGGACCCGCTCTTGAGCGGCGCACCAGCGAGCTGTGCCAACTACTACAACATTCGACCGGGTTCGTGCCAGAGCATCCAGTTCGCACCCACCGATGTGCTCCACGGTCGTGTGCACTCCAACGACAGCTTGCTGGTCTGTGGTGCCACCTTTGAGGGAGCCGTGACCAGCGCTACCAACCCGACGAGCCAGATCGGCGGCAGCTGCAGCAACGCTGTCTACAAAGACCCGAGCAACAAAAACGGACCCAAGCTCGTTCCAGCGACTCCCTTCCCCGCGACGAACGGCGCCCTCAGAGACGAGGTCTACAACAACATCGGGCACCCAGACCCGGCGTGCCTCTACACCGGGCCCACGAGTGTCACCTTTACCTCAGACGGCTATATGACGGTGTTCTCGCCCTGGACCAAGTTCACCAGCATCGCGCAGGTTCCCTCGCTCTTGACGAGCTCAAACCCGCCCAAATGTGGGACTCCCGGCACGTCGTCGGGGCAGCTCGGCTCGCTGGCGGGAGCACGTATCCCGGTTTTGGACGCCAACCTCATGTTCGTCCAAACCGTGCCACCCGGAACCTCTGACCCGAACTATTCGGCGTCGTCGCCGTTGAACTTCGTCTGCACGAAAGGCACGGTCGATGGCCGGAGCAACGAGGGCTGGAAGTTCAGTTCCCTCGCCTACCCCATGGCCGGGGAAAGCCCCCCGCTGACCTCCACGTCGACCGCACCCGCCTACGGATGCCGCAACGGAGACGCGTTCGTCAGTGGCACGCTCAACGGCCACACGACGATTGCCTCCGAGAACTATGTCTACGTGGTCGGCGATCTGCGGTATTCGGACAATCGACAGGATCTGCTCGGCTTGGTCGGCCAGAACTCGGTGTGGATCTGGGACCCGATGAAGATCGCCGCGGGTGGCGGCTCGGGGGTCGCGTTGATTCCGGCCAATCGCACGATCTATGGGGCACTGCTCTCGGTGCAGCACTCCATCCAGGTTCAGAACTATCAGTTGGGTGGCGATCGGGGGACCCTCACGGTCGTGGGCAGCATCGCTCAAAAGTTCCGAGGAACCGTCGGACAAGGTACCGGCAGTGGGAAGAACGGATTTTCCAAGGACTACGGATTCGATAGCCGTCTCACCTACCTGTCCCCGCCCAAGTTCCTACAGCCCACCGCGGCGACCTACAACATCACACAGCTGGCCGGAGTGCCACCGGCCTTCTCGCCGAGCGGGGGCACGCCGTGACCGTGTCCTTGGCGGTTGTGCTCGTCTCGCTGGTGGGAATTACCGGTCTTGCGATCGGGTCATTCCTCAATGTGGTCGTCTACCGGGTGCCCGCTGGCATGTCCGTTGTACGTCCGCGTTCGGCTTGTCCGAATTGCGGCCATGAGATCGCGGCCCGCGAGAACATCCCGCTGCTATCCTGGGCGCTGCTACGTGGCAAGTGCAGCGGCTGCTCGGCACCGATCTCGAAGCGCTACCCGCTTGTCGAGCTCGCTGGGGCGGCTGCCTTCGTGATCGTGGCGCTGTGGGCCGGCCCGCAGTTTTCGGCAGCTTCGGATGTGTCCGCCTTGGTCGCGTCTCTGCTGCGCCTGGTGGCGTTCCTCTATCTCGCGGCGATCACCGTGGCTCTCGCCATCATCGATGTCGAATCTCACCGTCTTCCGAACGCGATCGTCTTGCCCGGCTACGCCGTCGGCGTCGCATTGCTCGGCACCGCATCACTGCTCGACGGAGACCTGATCTCGTTGGGCCGGATGGCGGCGGGGGCCGGCATCCTCTTCGGGTTCTATTTCGTGCTGGCGATCA
>JBDUBG010000353.1:0-2312 GCA_040004215.1 Pseudolysinimonas sp.
CGCGAGGCCCAGCAGCAGCGCCGTCGCGACGGCGGCCGCGAGCACCGGATGACGCACCGCGCAACGCATCAGGGCACCAGAATGAGCTTTCCCATCGACGAACGGTCGAGCAGTGCGCGGTGGGCATCCGCTGCTGTCTCGAGTGAGTAGCTGTCGCCGATCACCGCACGCAGCTCACCGCGGTCGAGCATCCCGAGCAGGTCGGTCACGGCGGCAGCAAGCAGCGCGGGGCGCTGCACGATGTGCACCAGCCAGAAGCCGATGACCGCGGTGCTGCGGCCCATCAGCGCGCCCGGTGAGACGTCGTGGGGCGGCACGCGGCCGGCCATGCCGAACACCGCCAGGCGACCGAGCGGCGCCAGCGCGCGCAGGCTCTGGTCGAACACCGAGCCACCCGTCATCTCGAGCACGACGTCGACTCCGCGCCCGTCGTTGGCCTCCTTGAGCGCCGTGACCAGGTCATCGGTGTTCGAGTCGATCGCGGCATCCGCCCCGAGTTGGAGCGTGAGGGCGCGCTTCTCGGCGCTGGACGCCGTGGCGATTACTCGACCGGCGCCCCACTTCTTCGCGAGCTGAATCGCGATTGTTCCCACGCCACCCGCACCGGCGTGCACGACGACGGTCTCGCCTTCTGCCAGGTGCGCGCTGATACGCAGCAGATGCCAGGCCGTCGCGCCCTGCACCAGGGTGGTGAGGGCATCCGCGTTGCTGACGCCGTCCGGGATGGGGAACAGGTGCTTCGGGTTCACCGCAATGCGCTCGGCGTAGCCGCCGCCCGAGACGAAGCCGAGCAGCCGGCTGCCGTCAGAGCCGCGCACGACCACTTCGCTGCCGGGGATCAGCGGCAGGGTCTGCTTGGCGAGATAGGAGTCTTCGGTCTGGTGAGTGTCGGCAAAGTTGATGCCGGCGGCGAGCACCTCGACCACCTCTTCGCCGTCGGCCGCAATCGGCTCGGGCTGTTCGCTGACGATGAGCTTCTCGGGACCGCCGAACTCGGTGAGGTGAATGGCGCGCATATCCGCGACGCTACCCCTCACTGCTTCGGCAGCGCTGCGATCCATTCGTCGAAGGTCTGCGTGCCGAGTTGAGCGGGTGGCCGCAGGGCCGGATCGGGGAGCAGCGTGCCATCGCGCATCGCCTTGCCGCCGGGACCCGGTGCAGGAACACCGAGAATCGGGCCGTGCTTGCCCGTCGCGCGGGCGGCGACTCGCACCATCCGCGACAGGCTCTCTTCGCGCGGGCCGGCCAGCTCGGCGACCAAGCCGCTCGGCGCCCCGACAGCCAGCTCGACCAACCGCTCGGCAACCTCGCGAGCCGCGATCGGTTGCACCCGGCCGTTCGGCGCGAGCACGATCGGGCCGATCCGCGCGATCCCATAGATCTGCTGCGCGAACTCATGAAACTGCGTGGCGCGCACCTCCGTCCACGGAACCTCTCCGGCGTGCACGAGTTCTTCCTGACGCATCTTGCCGAGGTAGTAGCCGTACTGCGACTTCTGGCTGCCGACGATGCCGAGCAGCACGTGGTGCCGCACCCCCGCAGCCTTCTCAGCATCGAGGAGGTGACGGGTGGTGGCCCCGAAGAAGGCGCGCGCCTCGTCGGCCTTTTGGGTCATGAATGAGACCACATCGATCACCACGTCGACCGCGGTGAGCGAGGCGGCGAGACCCGCTCCGGTGACCAGATCAACCCCCGTTGACCGCGCCAGCACGACCGGCTCGTGGCCGTGCTCCCGCAGCACCTCGACGACGTGGTGCCCGACGGTTCCTGTGCCTCCTGCGACGGCGATCTTCATGGTGCCATTCTCGCGCAGTGCCCAGAAAGCGCAGACTGGTCGAGTGGTGTTGAGCAAGGGCGACCGCTATGTCGCAATGGGCAGCTCGTTCGCTGCGGGACCGGGACTCGGGGCTCTGGCGCCAGGGGCTCCCGCCGGGGCGGGTCAGTCTCTGCGTAACTACCCTCATCTGGTCGCGACCGAACTCGGCCTGAGCCTCACCGACGTCAGCTTCTCGGGCGCCACGATCACCGGACTGCTGAACGGTGAAACCACCATTCAGGGTTATCGGATGCCGCCTCAGGTTGATGCGCTCACCCCCGATACCCGCCTCGTCACGATTACCGGCGGGGGCAACGATGTCGGCTACATCGGTCGGATCATGATGGGCAGCATGCCCGCGCCCCTGTCGTGGCTGCCGGCGGTGCGAACGGCTCGACGCGCGTTCGATACCCCGGCGCAGACCGACGCCAAGTTCGCCTCGCTCGAACAGGGGATGCGCACTCTGATCGCCGAGATCCGTCGGCGCTCGCCGCGG
>JBDUBG010000134.1:0-2311 GCA_040004215.1 Pseudolysinimonas sp.
CCCCAACCTCGGCTGACCCCCGCCGATGACTCCGCCTGGTAGTCAGGCTGGGTTCTCGGGGTTGGGTACTCCGGCTCCATCAGGTGAGCCCTAGAGATGCCGGAGCATCGTGAGCGACCCGCCAACGCCGTCAGAGCAGGCCATCCTGCGCGAGGCCGCACCGCTCGTGCAGGAGCGCATCACCGTGCTCAGCGAAGCCCGCCCGATGCTCGAGTTCTTCTTCCAGCCAGATGACTCGATCGTCTACGAGGCCGACGCGCTCCCGCGCGACCCCGACCAGGCACGCCTCGTGCTCGATGCCGCATACGCCGCCCTGACGCAGCTCGATGACTTTGCGACCGCGGTGATCGAGCAGACCTTGCGGCACACGCTGACGGACCCGCCAGAGGAGGGTGGCGCTGGTCTGAAACCTCGCGACGCCTTCGGGCCGCTGCGGACCGCGCTCAGCGGCAAGCGGATCAGTCCGCCGCTGTTCGAATCGATGCAGATTCTCGACAAGGAGTCGACGTTGGCACGGCTCGAGCGCTTCCGCTCGGCCTTGTAGAGTCTGAGCCATGCAGACCATTTTGAGCGTGCTCCACGTCGTGGGGGCCGTCTTCGTTGTCGGCCCCATGGCGATCTTGCCGATGACCGGCTTGCGTGCAATCCGGGCCGGTCACGCGGCGCAGGCGACATCGCTCGCGAAGTTGACCTTCATCTTGACCTTGGTGTCGCTGCTCGTGGTGGTGTTCGGCTTTGGCGTGATGGGAATGTCCGACCCGAAGTACCAGCTGTCGGTGACCACGCCGTGGATCCTGATCTCGCTGATCCTCTACGTCGTTGCGGCAGCCCTGATCATCTTCGTCACGGTGCCGGCGATGCGTCGCGCCGCGACTGCGGGTGCGACGAGCGGCTACGGCGCGATCGCGGGCAGCTCCGGTATCGCCTCGTTGGCGTTGCTGGCCGTCGTTGTTCTGATGGTCTGGAAGCCGTAACGCGCGTCGTGGCACCCGATCGCCGCGCGCCCACCCGCCGCGTGCTGGCGCTGATCCTGGTCGGGGTCATCGGCGGGCTGCTGTCCGGGGCATTCGGTGTGGGCGGGGGCGTCGTCATGGTGCCGTTGCTGCTCTGGCTGACCGAGATGGACCAGCGGCACGCCGCCGCTACCTCGCTGGTAGCGATCGTGCCCGCGGCGATCGTCGGATCGATCACCTACGGCGCGGGTGGCCATGTGGATGTCGTGGCCGCCATCCTCATCGCCGTTGGCGGCGTCGGCGGCTCGCTGATTGGCACGCGGCTGCTGCGGACCCTGCCGCTCGGTTGGCTGCGCTGGCTGTTCATCGCACTGCTGCTGGTCGTGGCGGTGCGACTGTTCATCGAGACACCGTCGCGGGGTGCCGGATTCGAGTGGACACCCGTCACGATCGTCGGGCTCGTCGTGCTGGGGCTGGTGATGGGGATCGCCTCCGGCTTGTTCGGCATCGGGGGAGGCGTGCTCGTCGTTCCGGTTCTGGTCGCACTCTTTGGGGTGAGTGACCTGCTCGCCAAGGGCGTCTCGTTGCTGGCCATCATTCCGACCGCGACCACCGGCACCGTCGCGAATGCCCGCGCAGGGCTGGTCCGCGTCTCGGATGGCGTGATCGTCGGCGTCGCGGCCGTGCTTGCGTCTTTCGGAGGCGTTGCCATCGCACTGCTGTTGACACCGCGCCTGTCGAGCGTGCTGTTCGCGATCCTTATCCTGGCAACTGTCGCGCAGCTTATTGTGCGGGCGATCCGCTTAGGGAGCGACCGCTCAGCTCGGTGAGAAGTTCGAGTTGCCGGCGGTTGATCTCCATCAGCTCTTCGATTTCTTTCTTCGCGTCACGATTGGTCTTGAAGTCGTGGCTCGAGAGGGCGGCGGCGATCGAATCCTGCCGCTTCGCCGCGATCAGCAGGATCGCGCCCTGCAACCCGGCGAGCATGCTGAGAAACAGGTTGAGCAAGATGAACGGGTACGGATCCCAGGCGATCTTGAACGAGTTGATGATCGCCCAGACGATCATGAAGGCGACGAAGCCGCCGACGAAGAACCAGCTGCCCATGATGTTGCGGAGTCTGTCGGCGGCGTGATCGCCACGGGTCAGGGTTTTACGGTGATCTTTGTGCCAGTCTGGCAACTCTCGAGTCATGACCGGAGTGTGTCATGTCGTATGCTTGACGACGGCTCGCCTGATGATCTTCTCAGATTGTCAGTTTGGTGCCGACGTCGAAACAGCCCCTCTGATCAGGGTTTTTCGGTGGGGTATGGTGTAATTGGCAACACGACTGATTCTGGTTCAGTTGTTCTTGGTTC
>JBDUBG010000398.1:0-2309 GCA_040004215.1 Pseudolysinimonas sp.
CAGCAGGAACCCGGCTGGCTGATCGCGGTGCACCTGCTCGTGCTGATCGCCACCGCGCTGGTCGGCTGGGTGCTGACGGTACGGATCACGACTCGGCGGCTGAACCGATGAGCCTTCTCACGCGACCCGCTGTCGCTGCACGTCGCGGTGGCGGAGTCGGAGCCCTCTATGCCGGCAACCCCGGCTCGGTAATCAATCGCGGGCTGCGCGCGACCAAGAGCAGCAACTACCTGGTCGTGGTCTCCGGATTCTTCGAGCCGGTGTTCTACCTGCTCTCGTTGGGCATCGGGCTGGGCTCGTACATCGGCGCGGTCACGGTCAATGGCCACGAAGTCCCGTATGCGGCGTACATCGCGCCCGCCCTGCTCGCCGTCTCGGCGATGAACGGTGCGATCTACGACTCCACCTGGAACGTCTTCTTCAAGATGCACTTCGCGAAGCTCTATCAGGGCATGCTGGCGACCAGCCTCGGCCCGTTGGATGTCGCGCTTGGCGAGATCCTGCTGGCGCTGCTGCGCGGCGGCATCTACGCGGTGGGCTTCATGATCGTGATGCAGGTACTGGGGCTCAACCTCGCGTGGACGGCGCTGCTCGCGCTGCCCGCCATCTTGCTCATCGCGTTCGGGTTCGCCAGCCTCGGCATGGCCATCACCAGCTACATGAAGACCTTCCAGCACATGGACTGGATCAACTTCGCGCTGCTGCCGATGTTTTTGCTGTCTGCGACGTTCTTCCCGCTGTCGGTCTACCCGGTACCGCTGCAGTGGGTCATCGAGGTCTTCCCGCTCTGGCACGCTGTCGAGTTGGTCCGCGGCCTGACGACCGGCGCGGTCGGCCCGGTGATGCTCATTCACGTCGGTTACTTCATTGTGATGATCGTGATCGGGCTGACCTTCACGACGAAGCGTTTGCGGGCGCTGTTTCTGGACTGAGTCAGACGCGCAACCGGTGCAGCGCCAGCGCCGTCGCCAGTGCGGCTTCTGCCGCCCGACCGCCGACGTCTTCCTTCGAGTCGGGCAGCCCGGCCCGATCTAAGCCCTGTTGCTCGTCTTCCACCGTGAGCACACCGAAACCTACCGGCTTGCCGGTGTCGAGGGCGACACGTGTCAGGCCGTCAGTAGCCGCGGCCGCGACGAACTCGAAGTGCGGGGTCTCGCCGCGCACGATAACGCCCAAAGCGACCACGGCATCCGCTCCCGCCTCGAGTGCCGCCTTGGACACCAGGGGCAACTCAAAGCTGCCGGCGACCTGGATGATCGACACCTCGGCTCCGCTGGCGTCGAGCACGCGGCGCGCTCCAGCCAGGAGCCCCTCCGCGATGCGGTGATGCCAGAGTCCCGAGACGATCGTCACCTTCATGCCGGTGCCGTCGGTGTCGAGGGTGGGGAGTCCTTCGCCGCTCATCGTGCGTTCCTTTCTTGCAGTTGCTGCGCGTCCAGTTGTTGTGCCTCAAGCGCGTCGTCGATGCGCGCGTCCAGCGCGTCATGGGTGGGCAGCGAGTGCCCCATTCGGTCACGTTTCGCGTCGAGGTAGCCCGCGTTGTATTCCCCGACCCCGACCACCAGCGGCACCAGTTCGGTGACCTCGATGCCGCGCTCGCGCAGTTGCCGTGCCTTCTCGGGGTTGTTGCTCAGCAGGCGCACGCTCGAGAGGCCGAGATCCTTCAGGATGCCGACAGCTGCCCCATAGTCGCGGGCATCGGCGGGCAGCCCCAGCGCGATGTTCGCGTCGAGGGTGTCGAGACCGTCCTCTTGCAGCCGGTAGGCCTTCAGCTTGTTGATCAGCCCAATGCCGCGACCCTCGTGCCCGCGCAGGTAGACCACGATCCCGCCCTGCTCTTCAATGGTGTCGAGCGCCGCCTGCAGCTGCGGGCCGCACTCGCACTTGAGCGAGCCGAACGCCTCGCCGGTCAGGCATTCGGAGTGCACGCGAACGAGTGTTCCGTTGCCGGGTTGACCCGAGATCCACGCCACATGGTCGGCCCCGGTTGAGCGATCACGGTAGGCCCGCACGCGAAACACCCCGTGCTGGGTGGGCACGGTGGTCTCGACCTCGAAGGTCACCCGCAACGATTCAGGCACCTCGACGACCGCTTGCGGGTCGGCTTCGCACTGCTTCTCAGCCATGAAGCGGATCAGCGACTCGATGGTGATGACGGGCACGCCCTCGCGCTCGCCCAAGGCGATCAGCCCGGGCAGGCGCTCCATCTCGCCGTCGTCGGCCACGATCTCTGAGATCGCCGCCACCGGCGTGAGACCGGCCAGCTTCATCAGGTCGACCGCCGCCTCGGTGTGGCCGTCGCGTTCGCG
>JBDUBG010000059.1:0-2309 GCA_040004215.1 Pseudolysinimonas sp.
GGGTCGAGGCGGCCAAGGAGTTCTCGACGCTCGCCGAGAGTGCCGGCCTGCCGCGGGCAGAAGCCGCGCTGGCCTGGGTAGCGCAGCTGCCCGGAGTGAGCGCCGTGATCCCCGGCGCCCGCAACGTGAAGCAGGCAGAGGCCAATGCGGCAGCTGGCGTCGTTCCGCCTCTCGGCGACGCCTTCACGGCCGCCGTGCACGAGTTGTACGACCGTCGCTTCCGGCAGACCATCCACGCGCGATGGTGACGACGCCACGCCCGCCACTGGTCGAGGAATGAACGGCAACGACCACACGTTGCAGCGAGCGAAGTATGACGTGTCAACCAACTAGGAGCCCCTCATGTCCACCCGCCTGATGATCATCGTGGGCAGCGTCCGCCCCGGCCGGATCGGACTCCCGATCGCCCGCTGGGCACAGCAGCATGCTGACAGCAACGGTGGGTTCGAGGTCGACCTGGTCGACCTCGCCGTGCTGGCGCTGCCGTTCATGGATGAGCCGGAGCATCCCCGACTCAAGCACTACACCCAGTCGCACACCGTCGAATGGAGCGAGCGAGTCGCCGCGGCAGACGCCTTCCTGTTCGTCACCCCCGAGTACAACCACAGCTTCTCGCCCGCGATGAAGAACGCCCTCGACTTTCTCAACAACGAGTGGTGGCGCAAACCGCTCGGCTTCGTCAGCTACGGCGGGGTATCGGCTGGTACGCGGGGCGTCGTCGCGCTGACGACCGTCACCTCCGGGCTTGGCCTCGTCAAGATCGGCGCGAACGTCGAGATCAATTTCGCGGGCCAACACATCGTCGACGGAGTTTTTCTGCCCGGCGACAAAGAG
Source organism: Pseudolysinimonas sp. (assembly GCA_040004215.1). Classification (GTDB taxonomy): domain Bacteria; phylum Actinomycetota; class Actinomycetes; order Actinomycetales; family Microbacteriaceae; genus Lysinimonas. Next base: position 835 of record JBDUBG010000059.1, read on the forward strand.
AACGCCATCCTCGACAAGGGGCTGCGCGAGCTCATCGAGCTCTCCAACGTGCTGAAGCCGTCGCGGCTGAAGGGCTAAGGCGCCCTCAGCTCGGCTGCGTGGCGACCGGTTCCGTGTCGGGAAGCGGACTGATGTCCCGTCCGCGCAGGTCGGGCAGGTGGCGGCGGAAGATCACGGGAACGATCGTCCCGACGATCGCGAACGCGACGGCGATGATGAAGCCGCCGAGGCCTGCTGCTCCGTGCGTCCCAGCGATGTAGTCGATGAGGAATCCGGCGACCGCTGAGCCAGCAGCGGCTCCAATGAGTTGCCCGGTGCCGACCCAGCCGTATGCCTCGGCGGTGTCGCTGAATCGAACGCTCGACGAGACGGACGCGAACATGACGGCAAGAGCGGGCGCCAGGCCGATTCCGGCGATGACCAGTGCGCCGCTCAGGGTCCAGAACTCGGCGACGGTTCCCGTCCAGATCAGGATGGCGACAGCGGCCAAGATGGTGCCGAACGTCACCAGAGCCACGCGCTTGGCCAGAGTCGACGGTGCGACCGGGAGGTGTCCCAGCAGCAGACCACCGATCAGAGAGGCGATGGCCCAGATCGAGAGCACGACGCCAGAGGTCGAGTTGCCCTGACCGAAGGTGGCGACGACGCCCGCCTCGGTGGCGGCGCAGGTGCCCACCAGCAGCAAACCGACGACGGTAATGAGCAGCACCGGTCCGCGGGCCAGGACGCCGCCGAGCTTGCGTCGACTGCGCGGGACGCGCACCCGCGCGACCTCGGGCGAGAGCAGGAACCACAGGCCGCCGCCGATCAGGAAGACCACAGACACCAAGATGCCAGCGGTTGTCGAGATCTGAGTCGAAATGAAGGTCACCGCGACCGGCCCCGCGATCCAGATGATCTCTTGAGCTGAGGCATCGAGGGCAAACAGCGGCGTGAGCTGCGAGGAGTTGACCATTTTCGGGTAGATGGTGCGCACGGCGGGTTGCACCGGCGGATAGCTGAGGCCGGCGACCAAACCAGCGACCATGTAGCCGACGAGCGGCAGCGGTACCAGCGCGATGGTGAGCAACGAGAGCGCGCAGACCGATGTCGTGAGCAGCAGCACCGGCCGCATGCCCCACTGCCCCATCCAGCGGCTGGTGAGGGGGCCTGAGACACCCTGCCCGACGCTGGTCGCGGCGAGCACCAGGCCAGCAGCGCCGTATGAGCCGAAGATGTGCTGCATGTGCAACAGGAAGCCGAGTGAGAGCATGCCGGCTGGAAAACGCGCCGTGAGTTGCGCGGCAATGATCCGGGCCACCCCGGGGGTGCGCAGCAGACTCAGGTAGGCGTTCACAACCTCACAACTCTATCCCGGTCGAAAAGAGTCGGGAGGAGTGTCGGCGGCCCCGGTTAGCCTGTGGAATCTGTGGAGAAGTCCGCGAACTTATCCACATTCTGTGGACGACACGCCCACTACATGTAGTGGTTGCCAC
>JBDUBG010000477.1:0-2300 GCA_040004215.1 Pseudolysinimonas sp.
CTGCACCATCGACATGCCGTCGACGGCGGGGTCTCGCATTCTTGAGGGCTGGGTTCCGCCATACGACGCGACCGTCGTGGCGCGCCTGCGTGCGGCCGGGCTGGTGCCGCTCGGCAAAACAAACATGGACGAGTTCGCGATGGGCTCGTCGACTGAGCACTCGGCATATGGCGCGACATACAACCCGTGGGATCTGGCGCGGATCCCCGGCGGGTCCGGTGGTGGTTCCGCCGCTGCGGTGTCGTCGTTCGAAGCGCCGCTGGCACTGGGCTCTGACACCGGGGGGAGCATCCGGCAACCGGCTGCCGTCACGGGGTCAGTCGGCATGAAGCCGACCTATGGCGGGGTGTCGCGTTACGGGGCGATCGCGTTGGCGTCGTCGCTCGACCAGGTGGGTCCGGTCACGCGGACGGTGCTCGATGCCGGACTGTTGCACGATGTGATCGGCGGGCACGATCCGCGCGATTCGACGAGCATTCCGGATGCCTGGCCGTCGTTCGCCGAGGCAGCCAGGGCTGGCACGCGCGAGGGTTCGGTGCGTGGTCTGCGGATCGGTGTCGTGCGCGAGATGTCGCACGAAGGTCAGGGGTTTCAGCCCGGGGTGTTGCAGCGCTTTCAGGAGTCGCTCGCGCTGCTCGAGGCGCAGGGTGCCGAGCTGGTGGAGGTGAGTGCTCCATCTTTCGACTATGCGATCGCGGCGTACTACCTGATTTTGCCGGCCGAGGCGTCGAGCAACCTGGCGAAGTTCGATTCGGTGCGATTCGGGTTGCGAGTGACGCCGCCCGGTGGCGGGACCGTCGAGCAGGTGATGGCGGCGACTCGCGAGGCCGGTTTCGGCGATGAGGTGAAGCGCCGGATCATTCTGGGCACCTACGCGTTGTCGGCCGGTTATTACGATGCGTACTACGGGTCGGCACAGAAGGTCCGCACCCTGATTCAGGATGACTTCGCGCGCGCGTTCTCGGTCTGCGACGTGTTGGCGACGCCGTCTGCTCCGACGACAGCGTTCAAGTTGGGCGAGAAGATCAACGACCCGTTGGCGATGTATCTGAATGACTTGACGACGATTCCCGCCAACTTGGCGGGTGTGCCGGGAATCGCGTTGCCGGCTGGGCTGGCACCCGAGGATGGCTTGCCGGTGGGAATCCAGTTCATGGCGCCCGCCCGCGAGGATGCTCGCCTCTACACCGTCGGTGCCGCCCTTGAGCAGTTGCTCGTGGCGCAGTGGGGCGGTCCGTTGTTGGCGCAGGCACCGGCACTGGGCTAGCTGCGGTGGGGCAACCGGAAGCACCCACAGACCCACCTCCGTGCCTACCCACCGCCGCGCCCACCCAGCGCAGCGCAGCGCGGACTAGTTGGCCTCGTCAGGGCGCGTCGACCAACTCGCGCTCCGCGGCGAGCATTCGTTGTGCGAGTGGCGTCTTGGGTGGGGCCGGGATCGGCACTTGTTCGGGGTCTATCGAGCGCGGCGGCACCAAGAAGTAGTCGGGGCCTTGCCGGGTCATTTGCCAACCTTGGTCGTGCAGGAGCAGGTGATGATGTCGGCAGAGCAGTACGCCGTCGGCAAGGTCGGTTCTCCCTCCGTGGCTCCAGGGCACGATGTGATGGGCCTCTGTCCAAGAGGGTGGCCGATCGCAATCGAGGAAGCGACATCCGCCGTCTCGGGTCGCGATCCCGATGCGTTGGCGGGCGGTGAAGCTGCGTTGTTCGCGGCCGACGTTGACGACCTGCCCGTCGCTGTCAAAGTGGATGGGGACGGTGCCCCGATCGCAGATCTCGCGCTCGACGGTGGCGACGCTGATCGGCGCCGTCTGCCCTTCAATGCGGCCGAATCCGGCGCGACGGGTCAGATCGCGGTCGGTGACCAGCACTCGAACGGCGGGACGCTGCACCCCGACGACCTCAGGAGCGGCGGTAGCGCCAACCCGGACCAGTTCGACGAACGAGTCCACGGCAATCTGCTCGGTCGTGCGCTCATCGCGAGCCAGTCGCTCGGCCCGGTCAATCGAAGCGGAGTCCACGAAACGCGGCCCGCCGCGGCGTGGTGAGGTGGCACCGTCGTACGCTGCGACGACGATTGCAGCCGACTCGGGGTCGAGAAGGCCAGACAGCCGGGTCATTCCATCGGGTTGAGGCGTGATCCGAAGGTAGCGGGCGTCCCGCATCGCACGCTCCCGGTCGAGCACGTGCGCCTCATCCAACTCGGCACCCCACTCGCGCGCCCGGGCGGCAAGCTTCTCAACAGTGAGGGACGCGGCGTCCACGACGATCTGGACGCTCGCGAGGAGCGCGTCGTCCTC
>JBDUBG010000111.1:0-2296 GCA_040004215.1 Pseudolysinimonas sp.
CCCTCACCTGGGGACAGGAGCAGCAGTGGCTGGCGTGCCAGGTGACCCCTGGCGAGCCGCTCTACAACGAAGCCGTCACCGTCAGGAGGACGGGCAGTTGTGACGTCGCGGCGCTGCGGCGGGCCTTCAATCTGGTGCTCAGCAGGCACGACGCGTGGCGAACCTCGTTCGAGGTCGTCGCCGGCGTGCCGTATCAGCTGGTGCATCCCCACGAGGACCTGTCGCTCCCACTCGTCGATCTGTCGCATCTCTCGGAGCCGCAGCGCGAAGGGCAGGCGCTGTCGGTGGCCACCGCCGACGCGCGGCAACTGTTCGATCTCGAGCGTGGCCCGCTGATCCGCGCGCGTCTGGTGCGGATCTCGGCGGCGGACCATCGCCTCTATCTCGTCCTGCACCACCTCGTCTTCGATGGTGTCGCGCTGCGATTGTTCCTCGCTGAGTTGGTGGCGGCGTACGCCGACCTCGCTGCGGGACGGTCGCCGTGCCTGCCGCTTCCTGCAGCGCCGTACGCCCACTATGCCTGTTGGGAGCGTCGGACACTGACGCCGGAGGTGCTCGAGTCGCGCCTGGCGTATTGGCGCGAGACGTTGCGTGACAGTGCTCCTGTGGAGCTGCCCGCCGACCGCCCGGCGCCGGCGCGGCGCTCCGCGTCCGGAGCGATGGAGCGGGTGTCCATCGACCGAGCCACCGTCGAGGCGCTGAAGCGCGTCGCCCGTGAGCGCGGCAGCTCGCTCTTCCAGATGTTTCTGGCCGCGTACTTCGTGCTCCTGCACCGCTACACCGGACAGGAAGACATCGTGCTCGCCGGCCTGGCCGATGGCCGACGCCACCGCGCCCTCGAACACGTTCATGGCTTCTTCGTGAACCCCATACCCATTCGAATCGACCTTTCCGGCGACCTGCCGTTCGCCGGTCTGCTCAGCCGTGTGCGGGAGGCCCTGCTGGCCGGCCTCAAGCACGAGGTGCCCTTCGGCCATCTGCTCGCCGCGTTGCACCCCGTTCGCGATTCTACGCGCAACCCCATTCTGCAGGTGCTGCTCAGCCTCGATCCTCCGCTCCCCCCGCTCGGTGGCGGCTGGGAGCTGTGCGAGCTCGACGTCGACCTGATCGCCGCCAAGTTCGATCTGTATTTGCTGCAAGACGAGCGACCGGACGGTTCGGTCGGTCGGTTCGCCTACAGCACGGACCTGTTCGACCCCGAGACCGTGCGCGACCTTGCCGAGCACTGGAACGTCCTGCTGCGTAGTATCGCGGCCAATCCAGAGCAGCCGATCTCGACACTCATGATGCTCGGTGACGCGGAGCGGCGCAGGCTACTGGACGAGTGGAACCGCTCCGAGGCGCCATTCCCGCGTGATCGCTGTATCCACCAGTTGATCGATGATCAGATCCGACTTCGACCCGATGCCGTCGCCGTGACCGACGGCGACCAGTCGCTGACCTATGGATCGCTCGACGTCATGGCCGGCCGCATTGCCGCGAGACTCTCGGCGCTCGGAGTCGGCCCCGAGATTCGAGTCGGCATCTGCCTTGACCGGGGTCCACGCATGGTCGCGGGCGTGCTCGGCATCCTGAGGTCCGGCGGGGCCTACGTCCCGCTCGACCCGAGTTACCCGTCCGAACGCGTGGCCTTCACGTTGAAGGACGCCGGCATCAGCGTACTGCTCACCGAGCGGGGCCTCGCCGCAGCGTCCTCCGCCGGCGCCGCGACCGTGGTATTCGTCGACGAGGATGCCGACGCCGACGTCGCCGAGTTGGCGCGCGGGACGACCCTTGCTACGGTGACCGCGCGCAACCTCGCCTACGTCATCTACACGTCAGGGTCAACCGGCCTCCCCAAGGGGGTGTGCATCGAGCACGCGGCTGTGGTCAACCACATCACCGCGCTCATCCACGACTACACGATCGGCCCCGCCGATACTGTGCTCCAGCTGCCGTCGCTCGCGTTTCACCCCGCGGTGCGCGACATCCTCGGCACCCTGAGCGCGGGAGGCCGACTGGTGTTGCTGCCCGTGGATCGCTCCAGGGACCCGCTCGCGATCCTCGAGACCATGGCGGCCGAGCGTGTGACCGCCGTATTGAGCCTCCTTCCCTCCCTGCTGCACGCGCTTCTCAACGAGAGCCGAGGGCAGACGGTGCCCGTGCATCTTCGCCTGGTGTTGACCTGCGGCGAGGCGCTGTCGACCGACGACGCGCAGAGGGCGATGGCCCGTTTCGGCTGCGTGATCGCCAACCAGTTCGGTCCCACCGAGTCCGTGATGGCGTGCGCCAAGCACACCGTCGGAGCCGGCGAAAC
>JBDUBG010000417.1:0-2293 GCA_040004215.1 Pseudolysinimonas sp.
ATCAGCCCGTCGGTCGCGTTGTATGCCGCGAACAGCAGGTTGCCATCTTCGCCCGACTTGCTCAGCACCAGCGCATTGAGCACCTTCACCTGACCGACCGTCGTGCTCACGCCGTCGCTCGGGTCGTAGGGCTTGAGGCTGGCGATCGGGGCGCAGGCGGCGACGCCCAGCATGACCAGCGCGGCGATGGCCGCCGCAGCTCCGGCACGTACCTTCACGAGAGAACCTTCCGATCACGTTTCGACAGTCCCAGCCTACCGGGGCTCGCCAGCCGCAATAACTGTCCACGTAGAGGACATTCGAGGCAAGATCTTTCGGTGGAGTGTCCTCCCGCGCCGTCGGCGTGCGTCGTCAGGGAAACGAATCGAAAGGCGATCCCATGGAATTCCTGTTTCTTGTCTGCACAGACTCGACCGCTCCGGAGTATGTCGCGGCGGAGGACAACATCGAGCAGTGGGTCGAGGAGGTCGAGCGTCGCGGCATCGGCCGCGCTGGCGACCGGCTCCGCCCTCCCGCTGATGCCACGACCGTCCGCGTCCGCGAGGGCAAGGTGATCCTGGCAGATGGCCCGTTCGCCGAGACGAAGGACTACATCGCTGGCTTCGACCTGCTGGAATGCACCGACCTCGACGACGCGATCAGCATCGCGGCGAAGCATCCGATGGCCAAGTTTGGCCAGATCGAGATTCGGCCGCTGTGGTCGCTGCAGTTGTCGCCCAAACCGAACGCCACCGAGTGACGCGGTGATCGGCGGCGAGGTCGCGGCCGCAGTCCAGCATGCATCGCGGGCCGAATCGGCGCGCATCGTGGCGACGCTGGTGCGCATCACCGGCGACTGGGACCTCGCCGAAGACTGCATGCAAGACGCCTTCGCCCGTGCCATGAGCACCTGGGCGCGTGACGGCATCCCGAGCAATCCGGGCGCGTGGCTGACGACTGTTGCCAAGAACCGCGCCGTCGATCAGTTTCGACGATCGGCGGCCGAACGGCGAGCCGTCACGAGTCTCGGAATCGAGCGGGAGCTGGAGCAGATCGGAGATGCCGAGATGGAGGTAGACGAGGTGGGTGCGCAGGATCGGCTGACATTGATGTTCACCTGCTGCCATCCGGCACTCCCGATGGAGGCGCGAGTGGCGCTGACGCTGCGGACGGTGGCTGGTCTGGGGGTGGCCGAGATCGCGCGTGCCTTTCTGGTCAGCGAGTCGACGATGCAGAAGCGTCTGGTTCGAGCGCGGGCGAAGATCAAGAACGCTGGCATCCCGTATCGAATCCCGCCGCTCGCGCAGCGCCTCGAGCGGTTGGAGGGCGTTCAAGCCGTGCTCTACCTGCTCTTCAACGAGGGGTACTCCTCAACCGAGAACGAGCGGTGGGTGCGGGAGCCGATCGCAGCGGAGGCGATTCGACTGGAACGGATGCTGATCGACTCGCTTGAAGATTCCCCCCCAGGGGTTGCTGAGGCACGTAGCTTGCTCGCCCTCATGCTTCTTCAACACGCGCGCCGGCATGCTCGCGTCGACTCGTCAGGCGACCTCGTCGTCTTGGAAGACCAGGATCGCTCCCTGTGGGACAGTGGGGCCATTCAGGAGGCCGTCGTCATCGTCGATGAGTTGGAGCGCGATCTGGCGCGTGACGGTTCGGCACCCGGACAGTACTTCCTTCAGGCGGCGATTGCGGCGTGTCACGCTGCCGCGACGAGCTTCGAATCCACCGACTTCATGCGGATCGCAACCCTGTACCGACAACTGGCCGAGTCGTTCCCTTCCCCGGTCATCGATCTCAATTACGCCGTGTCTCGTGCGATGGCCGATGGCCCAGGCGTCGCCCTCCCGCTCGTCGAGGCGCTCGACGAGCAAGGAACCCTCGACGGGTACTACCTCCTCCCCGCGACCCGCGCCGACCTCCTGCGGCGCCTCGGCCGAGATGTGGATGCCATGCCCCACTACCGCCGCGCGCTGTCACTCGCCCCCTCGCCTGCCGAGCGACGGTACCTGGAGAAGCGGATGCGAGAACTCACGCAATGACGGTGAACGAGATGACCGTGAGAATGGGCGACCGCGACGGGCGCCATCTTCGGATGTTCGACGCGCAGCCGACGGGGGCTGTGCGCGCCACCGTCGTTCTGCATTTCGGATCGCCCCACACCGGAACGCCATTCGGGCCGTTCCTGGCGGAGGCGATAGTGCGCGGCATCCGACTGCTCAGTTGTGCGAGGCCGGGGTACGGCTCAACGCCCGACGAGACCCGCGTCATCGCAGACGGCGCGTCGACGACTGCGGCGGTTCTGGATGCTGCG
>JBDUBG010000453.1:0-2293 GCA_040004215.1 Pseudolysinimonas sp.
ACACGATGTCGACGTAGATGCCCTGCTCGTGGTTGTCCCAGTACTGGTTGCGGAAGGCCGGCTCGGTGGCGGCCTCCTGTGTGACGCGGTACTGCTCCTTGGTCAGCTTGTCGACCGCCTCGGCGGTCTTGGCGTATGTGGTGTGATCAGTGTTCGACACCTGGTATCTCCTCTTCGTCGTGCACCGCTGGCTGCGGCGTTATCTCATACAACGCGCCAGGTACCCAGAGTGTTCCGCGGCTGCACAGTTACTTCGGTGCCTTGTCGATGAGCGCCTGGATGCGCCTCCGAGTATCAGGATGCGCCGCATAACTCGTGATCGACTCGGCTTCGTCGTCGAGATGGGCACGGTAGCCCGCGAGAGCCGGAGCCCCCAGCAGCCTCTTCGTCGCCCCGAGCACCTGCGTCGGGCCGCCGACCAACGTGGCGGCGAGCTGATCGGCGCGTGCGTCAAGGGCGTCGGGCTCCACGAGTTCCGCTACGAGACCCCATGCATGGGCGTCTGCGGCGCTCACCGGCGTGCCCGTGAGCACCATCGCGGCGGCGCGTTGGGTGCCGATCGCGGCGGGAAGCAGGTACGAGACGCCGGCATCCGGGGTGAGTCCGATCGCTCCATATGCTCCGTGGAAACTTGCCTTCGTCGACGCGAGCACGATGTCCGTGTTGAGCACCAGGCCCAGACCGGCACCCGCGGCGGCGCCCCCGACTGCGGCGATCACGATCAGGCGTGAGGCCGACAGCGCGAACATGGCATCTTGCAGAGCGGTCACCATCCGCTGTTTCAGCTCCGGATCGGAGCCCGCGCGCGACAGGTCGTTGAGGTCGCCGCCGCCGCAGAAGACCCGGCCGGCCCCGCGCAGAACGACGACGTGGCACGAGCTGTCGGATTCGGCGTCGTGCAGAGCCTGCAGCAGCGACTCCATGACCTCGAGACTCATTGCGTTGCCGTGACTCGGGCGATTGAGGGTGAGGGAGGCGACGCCCGCCTCGATGGAGAAGAGGACGACCGACTCTGTCATGAGAAGAGAGTACGTCGGCGACGAGATGGTGGCGGCGGAATACACTGGGCTCCCCGAGGCTCAATGATCTCGGCCGAAGGATGTGGCAGGAGTGACTGCTTCAGAACGACTACGTCCCGTCACTCGTACGGACGTTGCACAGCGCGCCGGGGTCAGTTCAGCGGTGGTGAGTTACGTGGTCAATTCTGGCCCCCGTAACGTCGCGCCCGAGACGCGGGAGCGCGTCATCCAGGCGATTCAGGATCTCGGCTACCACCCGAATGCCATCGCGCGCGCGCTGAAGCGTGGAGTGAGTGACACGATCGGCCTTGTCATTCCCGACATCACCAACTCCTACTATTCCGAGTACTCTCACGCGATCGAAGACGCAGCGGCTGAGCGCGGCCTCTCCGTGATCTTCACGAATTCCGTGCTCGGGGGTATCCGCGAGCGTGACGTCGTTGCCACCATGATGCGCCGCGGGATTGACGGTCTTCTGCTTGCCAGTGCCCGCGACGTCCCGGAACTCGATGCCGTTCGTGCAGCGGGAATGTCGCTCGTCGTCCTCGAACGATCTCAGCCGGTTCCGGGGAACGCGAGTGTTGGCTCGAACTACCGAGAGGCGTCACGGATCGCGGTCGAGCATCTGATCGCGCATGGTCATCGGAGCATCGGGCTCGTCACCGGATACCGGGGCACGACGACGACAGACCGCGAGGATGGATGGCGGGATGCGCTGGTGGCCGCTGGACTCGAGCCGGGCCCGATCTTCTGGACGTCCTTCACTCGGGACGGCGGATTCAACGCCGGCGCGAGGATGGTCAGATTGCGGGAGCGGCCGACAGCGGTCTACGTGATCTCTGACCTCCAAGCGATCGGATTTCTCAACGCAGTCCACGGATCTGGGCTCACCATTCCCGGGGATGTGGCCGTCGTGTCGTTCGACGGCTCCACAGAATCCGAGTTCAGTTGGCCGCCGCTCACGGTCATGCGTCAGCCGGTTCGCGACATGGCCCACGCAGCCGTTGATCTGCTTGTGAACCCAGATCCCCCATCCCCGGCCCATTATTCTTTTGATTCTCAGCTTGTCATTCGCACTTCGTGCGGATGCAAACTTCGTCCCTAGTTTCGAGAACTGTTCGACTCTGAGCTCTAGAGATCGGTCTATCTACACGTGTATATTGACCGCGTCGAGTGATCTACTCGTGTACATCAGTCGCTCTGTGCGAGATGGTTGAGGCCATTTCACGGGCGTCGTCCACGGCAGTTCCGATTACGAAGGAGTAATTCGAAAA
>JBDUBG010000037.1:0-2290 GCA_040004215.1 Pseudolysinimonas sp.
AGACGAACCCTGTCGTCTGCATCAACGACCCATACTTCAGGGTGTCTGCCCGGTCTGGACCATTCATGATCTGTTGCTTGATCCGGGTAGCGACCGCCTTCGCGAAATGCTCAGGGTTGTATCCGGTGGGCAAGGTGATGTACGCAGGCATCAGACCCGCAGCCGCATCCACAAAGTCTGGCGCTGTGATCTCCAGCCATTCGCTGCCGTCTGCCTCGCTCCCACGCTGGGTGCCCTCGGTTACACCAGGATTCGGAGAGCCGAACCACCCGGTGTGCGCAACGTAGCTCGAGGCAACAGCTCCAGCCGGGATCGCGATCGCGGCCAGAGCGACGGCGACCACAAGCCCCCAACCCCACCGGCGACGCCGCTTCGGCAACGGTGCCCGCGCCCGCCGGAGGGCCGGAAAAGCTATTGTCTCGTCGACCGTCACGCTGACGGCCGGATCAGCAGCGCGCAAAGCGGTCAGTACTGGCTCGGACGATTCGATCATGGCGATGTCTCCCATCTTGGAGGTATGCCCTGTTCATGTCCGGATAACGGCAAAGCGTTACACGGACGGTGAGTGAAGCTGCTCTGGGCCGTCGAGACCGACCCCACGCCGGTGGCGACCGATCCCGGGGGCTCATAGGCTCCTCAGCATCCGCTGCTAGCGGCATCCCCTTGGAGGAGCTCGATGGACACGTTCCGCACCCGGCGGTTGGCCGTGATCGATCTCCACGGGTTCACTGGCTCAACCATCCGACTGTGGTTGGTCAGAGCCGAGATGCTCGTCGCGACCATTGTGGCGGCTTTCGTCGGCATCCTTTTCCTTCGCGAAGGCCACGCGCTCGGGTGGGTGCTCGGAGTGATCGTGTTGGGCATCGCCGCGAACTATCTTGTGCTCACGGTCTGGGTGCTCATTCTGTGGAACCGAGAGAAACTAGCCTCGGAGTTCGACGCACATGACATCCGAAAGGACGGTCGCTACTACTCGATCGGGCAGTTTCGTCTCGTCATCCCTTTCTACTTCGTCTATCTCGCAGCCCGACCCAGCGAACGGCTTGTCTAGGCAGCCGTCCGGCGCCCCCTCCACAATGGTGGCGGGCCCGGCCACCGACCTCACTTCAGGATGCGGATCATCTTTCGGTTGACGAATTCCTCGATGCCGAATCGCCCCAGCTCGCGGCCGAAGCCGCTTCGCTTGATGCCGCCGAAGGGCAGTTCTGGGCTGTCGAGACCGACCCCGTTGACGAAAACCATGCCGGCCTCGATCTGGTCGGCAACGCGCAGCACCTGCTCCGAATCGGTGGAGAACAGGTACGACCCGAGACCGTACGGGGTGTCGTTGGCGAGCACAACTGCGGCGGCCTCATCCGGAACGCTGTAGACGATGGCCACCGGCCCGAAGAACTCCTCGTGGTGGGCGTCCATCGTCGGGGTAACCCCGGTGAGCACGACAGAGGGGAAGTAGGTTCCGTTGCGGTGGCCGCGGGCGACGACGGTAGCCCCCTGCGAGACCGCGTGCTCCACCTGCTCATCGAGCCGATCGGCGGCGGTGGCCGACGACAACGGACCCAGCACGGTGCCATCCGCCATCGGATCTGAGGGCGTCGGCTCCGTGAACTTCGCGGTGAACCGCGCGAGGAAGTCGTCGTATAGGTCAGCGAGGACCACGAATCGCTTGGCAGCGTTGCATGCCTGACCGTTGTTGTCGATGCGACCCGCGACCGCGGCATCCACCGCGGCGTCCAGGTCGTCGGTGCTGAGCAGAATGAACGGATCGGAGCCGCCCAGTTCGAGAACGACCTTCTTCAGGTTGCGGCCAGCCACCTCGGCGACGGCAGCTCCTGCGCGCTCGGAACCGGTGAGCGAGACCCCGACGAGACGCGGATCGGCGATCAGGTTCGCGATCTGCTCGGTCGACGCATGGATGTTGGTGTACGCGCCCGCGGGGAACCCGGCGTCGTGGAAGATCTGCTCGATCGCGGCCGCCGACTCGGGGCACTGGCCCGCGTGCTTCAGCAGGATCGTGTTGCCGAGCACGAGATTCGGGCCCGCGAGACGAGCTACCTGGTAGTAGGGGAAGTTCCACGGCATGATGCCGAGCAGCGGGCCCAGGGACGAGCGCCGGATGAAGGCACTCCCTTCGCCGTCAGCCTGCTCGATCTGCTCGTCCGCGAGAAACGTTTCACCGTTCTCGGCGTAGTAGGAGTAGATCGCCGCACTGAAATCGACCTCGCCGAGAGCCTGCTCGAGGGGCTTGCCCATCTCGCGCACGATGATCTCGGCGAGCGCCTCACGGCGTTCG
>JBDUBG010000351.1:0-2290 GCA_040004215.1 Pseudolysinimonas sp.
GCGGGCAGCACGGCGGGCTGCGTCAGCTGGTTGTCGTAGTTCGGCACGAAGTCGACGACGTCTTCGTCGAGATCTTCGGTCATCGCGACCGCTGCTGCCTGCATGCGCGCCTCGGTGTAGCGGGATGCAGCAGGGCCGTCGTCGAGCGACCCGAAGTTGCCGTGGCCGTCGACGAGCGGCAGGCGCATAGTGAAGTCCTGGGCCATGCGCACCAGCGCGTCGTAGATGGCCGTGTCTCCGTGCGGATGCAGCCGACCCATCACATCGCCGACGACGCGGGCCGACTTGATGTGCCCCTTCTCGGGGCGTAGCCCCATCTCGCTCATCTGGAACAAGATGCGGCGCTGCACCGGCTTCATCCCGTCGCGGGCATCGGGCAGCGCGCGCGAGTAGATGACGGAATAGGCGTATTCGAGATACGAGCCCTGCATCTCGGTCGAGACGTCGATGTCTTCGATGCGTTCGCCGGCTGAGGGTGCGGCTGGGGTGTTTTCCGGGGGAGTCATAAGATCGAGCCCATGTTACCGGCGGCACAATTGCCATCAGCACGGGCGCGCCGATTCAGCCTGGCCGAGCTGCTGCCCAATTGCCTCGAGGCATTGCGAGGACGCCGCGCCGCGCTCGGCCTGGCCCCGGTGACCCACGCGGTAGTGCTTCTGGCCGACGGTATGGGATGGAGCGCGCTCAGCGCCCGCGCCGGCCACGCACGCACCCTGGCATCCCGGCTCGGGGTGGATGCGCCGATCTCGTCGGTCTTCCCGACAACGACGGCCGCCGCACTGGCCACGCTCACCACCGGCCAACTGCCGGGTCAACACGGCCTGGTCGGCTACAGCGTGCTCGATGCCGTGAACGACCGCGTTGTCAACCAGCTGACCGGGTGGGACGACGGCGCGATGACGGCAGATTGGCAGCGGCTGCCGACGCTGTTTCAGTCAGCGGATGACACCGGCCTGAGCTCGATCGCCATTGGCCCCGCACGCTACGCGGACTCTGGTTTCACACGAGCCGTGCTGCGCGGAGCCGAGTACCGCGCGGCCGGTTCCATTGCCGACCGCCTCGATCGCGCTCACCGGGCTCTGAGCGGCCCTCCAGCCCTGATCTACGTCTATGTGCCAGAACTGGATACCGCCGCACACTCACACGGCCTCGATTCGCCGCATTGGCTCGCAGCGTTGGAGGAGTTGGACGCCGCTGTCGGCCGCTTGGTCCTTCGGCTCGGCCCCTCGCACGGGCTGCTGGTAACCGCCGATCACGGCGTGATCGATGTGCCGCACGAGTCGCAGATCGTCGTGGCTCCCGAGCTTCTGGAGGGCGTGCGTCATGTCGCGGGGGAGCCTCGTTGCCTGCAGCTGCACCTCGAAGCTGGGGAGTCACCTGACGTTCACGCCGAGCGCTGGCGCGACAATGAGGGATCCCGTGCCTGGGTGGCGACCCGATCCGAGGCGATCGGGGCCGGCTGGTTTGGCGAGGTAGCGCCCGCTGTGTTGCCGAGGATCGGCGACGTGCTGGTGGCCGCACGAAAACGCGTCGCGTACTACGCAGACCCTGACGACCGCGGTCGAAAAATGATCGGCCAGCACGGATCGTTGTCAGCCGACGAGCTCACCATCCCGCTGTTGCGGTTCGGCGCCTTCAGCCGCTAAACGCTACAGGTCGTCGTCTGCTCGAGCACCGAAGACAATCTCGTCCCAACTCGGCATCACGGTGCGACCCTTGCGTTTGCCGAACGGACCGGTGTCTCGGGTAGCGCCAGCAGACGGCGTACCTCTCGAAATCACCGGATTGTCCGTCGCGGTATCGAGCGGAATATCAATCAGTCGAACAGACCCGGTGGAGGGGTGCGCGGCCATCGATTCCTCGTGCTCGAGATCCATCGGGTCACGTTCGCCGCGTCGGCGACGGAGCGCCTCCAGGAGGTCGGCGGTCTGGTGGTGGCCGGCGGGAGTTGCATCCCCTTCGGTGACCGCGGCATCGCCACTGTCGACCTCGGCGATCGAGACCATGGAGACGGCTTCGATCAAAGTTCCATTGCCCGTTTCGCCCTGAGCAGTCTGGAATGCACCGCTGTCGAATCGACCGTCTTCGGTGAGCTCGTCCAAGGGAACTGCGCGCAGACGGGGGAGCAGGCTGGCGGGAAGTTCGCCTTGCTGAGAGAGCGACACGGCCTCGCCGTTCAACGGGGCGAGAGCGCTCTTCTTCGGCTCGAACGACCACCGCGCGTCACGCTCGATCTGCTCTGAGACAAAGGTCAGTTTGACGATCCAGCCGCCGCCCTGCTCTTTCCAGC
>JBDUBG010000093.1:0-2284 GCA_040004215.1 Pseudolysinimonas sp.
CGGGGTTGCTCGGCCGCTGAGGACCGCGGAGGCCCCCTGGCCTCTGCCGTTCGCCCCGCCGCCCCGCCCCTCGCCCGGCCTCGCCGTCCTGCCTCACTGCCGCGCGTTCCGTTGCCAACTTCAGGAGAACTGGCCCTGAAGAACCCAATTTCGAGCGCGAGCAGTCATTCGTATTCTGGCGGCCACCTGACCGGTTCTCCTGAATCTGGCAAGGGTGGGGGCAGGTGGGCGAGGGTGGCAGGGGTGGGGGTAGGTGGGGCACAGGCACCACGGGCAGCGAGGGCTGCCGCAGCGGAATACTCGCAGCCGCCCCGCGTTGTACTCTGAGTAACGAAGCACGTGCTCCGGGGTCGGTGAAAATCCGAGCCGGCGGTGATAGTCCGCGAACTCCTCTCGATGGTTGAGGGGGGCCGATCCGGTGAAATTCCGGGACCGACGGTTAAAGTCCGGATGGGAGGAAGCACGCATTTCCGAACGAGCCCTCGGGCTTGAGCGGATGTGATGCCATTCTTGGCAACCCCGGAACCCGTCTCGACAACGAGACCTGAGGACCGGATGAGCGACACCGACCAGCTGGCCGGCCACGAGTACGAGCGCTTCATGCGGCGCGCGCTCGAACTCGCCGCCGAAGGTCCGATCACCGGCGGCAACCCGCAGGTCGGTTGCGTCCTCGTCAACGAGGCTGGCGAGATCGTGGCCGAAGGCTGGCACCACGGCGCAGGCACCGCCCACGCCGAGGTCGACGCACTGTCGAAGCTGCCGAGCACCCCAGAGGGGAATCCGGATGCCGCCGGCCTCACCGCCGTCGTCACCCTCGAGCCCTGCAACCACACCGGCCGTACGGGTCCGTGTTCTGTCGCACTGCTCACCGCCGGAGTCACGCGCGTCGTCTATGCGCTCTCCGACCCGGGACGGCGGTCCAGCGGGGGCGCCGAGCACCTGCGCACCGGCGGAGTCGACGTCATCAGCGGAGTGCTCGCCGACGAGGCAGAGCATCTCGTTCATCCCTGGCTCACCGCGGTCAGCCGCAATCGG
The DNA here is from genome assembly GCA_040004215.1 of Pseudolysinimonas sp. Taxonomy (GTDB): domain Bacteria; phylum Actinomycetota; class Actinomycetes; order Actinomycetales; family Microbacteriaceae; genus Lysinimonas. The sequence goes on from JBDUBG010000093.1 coordinate 1,036, forward strand.
CCGTGGGTCACGGTGAAGTGGGCGTCGACGCTCGACGGGCGTGCGGCGGCTTCCGACGGCACCAGCCAGTGGATCACCGGCACCGCCTCGCGCCAGCGCGTGCACGAAGAGCGCGCGGCAAGCGACGCGATCCTGGTCGGCACTGGCACGGTGCTGGCGGACAACCCGAGCCTGACCGCGCGGGGCGACGCCGGCGAGTTCATGCCGCACCAGCCGATCCCGGTCGTCGTGGGTGAGCGAGACATCCCGATGGATGCCGCGCTGCGCCAGCATCCGGCCGGCCTGATCGAGACCCACAGTCGCGACCTCGCGGCCATCCTCTCCGACCTCGACGCCCGCGGACTCCGCCGCGTCTACGTCGAGGGCGGCCCGACCCTGGCCAGCGCGATCATCGCCGCCGGGTTCGCCGACGAGTTCTCGATCTACCTCGCCCCTGCCCTGCTCGGCGGCGACATGCTCGCCGTCGGCGACCTGGGCATCCCGACCATCGGCCAGGCGCTCCGCCTGCGCCTCACCGCGATCGAGCAGCTCGGCGACGACCTGCACGTTCGAGCAACTCCCATCGCAGCACCGAAGGAGAACTAGATGTTCACCGGCATCATCGAAGAGCTCGGCCAGGTCACCGCCTGGCAGCCGAGCGGCGACTCGGCGCGCGTCACTGTGCACGCTCCCCTCGCGGCCAGCGACGCGCACCACGGCGACTCGATCTCGGTCAGCGGCGTCTGCCTCACTGTGGTCGATCAGGGTGACGAGTGGTTCACGGCGGATGTCATGGCCGAGTCGATCGCGGCCAGCACCGTCGGCGCGCTCACGGCGGGTGACCGCGTCAACATCGAGCGCGCCGCATCCCTCGGAGACCGCCTGGGCGGCCACATCGTGCAGGGCCACGTCGATGGCACCACCACGATCCTCTCGACAGAGGATGGATCGGCCTGGCGCGTGGTACGCCTCGCGTTGCCCGCCGAGCTGAGCGCGCTGGTAACCCGCAAGGGGTCGATCGCCATCGATGGCGTCTCGCTGACGGTGAGCGCCGTGAGCGATCCGGCTGAGCAGCAGCAGTGGTTCGAGGTCTCACTCATTCCCGAAACCCTCGCGGCCACCACTCTCGGCGGCAAGAAGGCAGGCGACGCCGTCAACCTCGAGACTGACATTCTTGCTCGGCATGTCCAGCGGTTGCTGGCCGTCGAGCACGCAACAGAAGGAGCACGATCATGAGTCTCGCCGACATCCCCGTCGCCCTGGAAGCCCT
>JBDUBG010000041.1:0-2282 GCA_040004215.1 Pseudolysinimonas sp.
CGACATCGCGGATCGCCGACGCGACGTGCTCGGGCGGGGCCTCTTTGAGCACGAGAGCGCGCGCTCCCCCTGGGCCTACTCCCGCTTCGAAGAGTCGAGACCGGAGCCGAACCGCCATGGAGGCGCCCCGGCTGCCGCGCGGTGCCGAACCCGCGCTCACCTCTTGATGGCAGGCACGAAATCGTGCACTGCGGGCAGTACCTCGGCCGTGATGCGCTTGCGGAAGACCCAATAGGTCCAGGCCTGATACAGCAGAATCACGGGCAGGGCGCACCCAGCGACCACTGTCATGACCCCCAAGGTGTAGTCGCTACTTGACGCGTTCGACACCGTCAGGTCGTATGCGGACGAGATGGTTGAGGGCAGCACGACCGGATACACCGCAGAGAAGATCGCGGCGGCGCCGAGCACGAGGAACGCGGCGAAGCCGATGAACGCCCTCCCCTCCCGACGTCGACGAGCCGCCACCCACCCGAGCACCACCGCAACCACTGCGGCTCCGGTGAGCAGCCACGAGACCACTCCCCCCGTCTGTAGCTGCACGAGCAGCACCCACCCCGTGATCGGAAGGAGCGCGATCGGTGCCCAGGTCACCACGATGCGACCGGCCCGCGTGCGCACCGGCCCATCCGTCTTAAGGGCCAGGAACGTCGCGCCGTGCACCAGACAAAAGCCGACAACGGCGAGACCGCCCAATACCGCCGTCGGGGTCAGCCAGACGAACGCGCCCCCCACGGGGTCTCCGTTCCGGTTGAGCGGCAGCCCTGTTGTGGTCAGCGCCAGCGCCGCCCCCACACCGAATGCCGAGACGAACGAGCCGAGGCCGATGGCCCAGTCCCAGGCTCGGCGCCACCGTTCGCTGTCGTGCTTGCCACGGTATTCGATGGCCACAGCGCGAAAGATCAGTCCGATCAGCAGGAGCACCAGGGCCACATACAGCGTCGAAAACAGCGAGGCGTACCAGAACGGAAAGGCGGCGAAGGTCGCAGCCCCCGCCGTGATCAGCCAGACTTCGTTGCCGTCCCAGACCGGGCCGATGGTGTTGAGCATGACGCGCTTACTCGACTCATCCTTCGCCGTGATCAGCATGTGCATGCCGACACCGAGATCGAAGCCTTCAAGCACGAGATAGCCGATCCACAGCACGGCGATCGCGACGAACCAGATGGTAGGCAGGATGTCCATGTTCAGTCTTTCAGTCGAGGGTCGGCGTCAGTATGCGAAGGCGAGCACATCGTTTTTCGCCCCGTCATCGCGGTCATCCGGGCTGTCGGGCGCGTCGAGTTCTGGCATCGCCGACACGATGCCGCCGCGCACGTACTTCACCAGCAGTCCGACCTCCACGATCAGCAAAATGAGGTAGACGGTACCTAGGGTGATCAGCGAGAACAGCAACTCTCCCGAGGTCGTGCCGGGCGAGACCGCGGCCGCGGTGAACATGTAGACACCGTCGATGCCACCCGGGGTCGGGTTGGGCGCGACCACAAACGGTTGTCGTCCGAGTTCGGTGAAGATCCATCCGGTCGCGTTGGCCGCGAAGGGCGACAGGATGCCGAAGACGGCCAGCCTCATGAGCCACTTCGATCGGGGCACGGTTCCCCGTCGCGTCAGCCAGAGCGCCACAGCGCCCGCGAAGGCGGCGAGTGCGCCGAACAGGATCATCAACCGAAACGCCCAATATGTCACCGCCATGATCGGCACGTACTGGATCTTCGTCCCCGCGGCGGCCCCGTAAGCTGCGGTGTCTGGGATCGTGGTGCCGTACTTCGCCTGGTATTCGGGCAGCAGGTCTTTGACCCCCTTCACCGTGGTGGTGAAGTTGCCGTTGGCAAGGAACGACAGCACACCCGGGATCTCCCAGACGCCGACCACGTTCTTGCAGTCACGCGAGCCGACGTCGCCGATGGAGAGCACCGAGAAGCTCGTGCCGGTCTGACAGGCCGCCTCTGCCGCCGCCATCTTCATCGGCTGCTGCTGGAACATCAGCTTGCCCTGCATGTCTCCCGTGACCGCCACTAAGCCGAATCCGAGAATGGCCACGACCGCGCCCACCCGCAGGGAGCGCAACCACACGCTGTGGTCGAGTGCGTCGCGACCGCGGATCTCGGGTGCCGACCCCACGACCACCTTCTTGTTGGGTCCGATCGTGTCGATGCCGTCGTGACGCCGGCGCCACAGGTGGTACCACGAGATGCCCAGCAGGAAGCCGCCAGCGACCGCAAGCGCCCCGGCCAGCGTGTGCGCGTACGCCGCCAGTGCGGTGTTGTTGGTCAACACCGCCC
>JBDUBG010000268.1:0-2282 GCA_040004215.1 Pseudolysinimonas sp.
GCATGGACGACACCGCAGAGTTGACGGCGGCGCGCATCCTCGCCGACTACGACGAAGCGAGCCTGCGCCGCATCTTCTACGAATTCGGCGAGGAGAAGCTCGCGCCGCGTTACGCGAGCCGCATCATCCGAGAACGTGCCATCGCGCCCTTGCAGAGCTCGTCGCAGCTCGTCGAGCTGCTGATCGCCGCGGCGCCGGCCGCGCTCCAGCGAGCGGGGCATCCTGCCAAGCGAGTGTTTCAAGCGCTTCGCATCGAGGTCAACCAAGAGCTCTCGGTTCTTGAGCGCGCGATCCCGGCTGCCCTCGACGTGCTCGAGGTGGGCGGCCGCATCGTCGTGCTTGCGTACCAATCGCTCGAAGATCGCATCGTCAAGCGCGAACTCGTCAGGCGATCCACCTCGACCGCTCCTCGCGGGCTCCCGGTCGAGCTGCCAGAGCACCGCCCAGAGTTCAGCCTCCTGGTGCGCGGCGCTGAGCTGGCCAGCGAGGCCGAAAAGGCCGTCAACTCCCGTGCGACTCCGGTGCGCCTGCGTGCCGCAGAACGGCTGAGGGCAGCATGAGCGCCGTCAATGCCGCGGTCGCTCGTCCGCTTCGTCAGCCCGCTGATCAACCACGCCGGCACCTCGAGGTCGCGCCGACCCGGGCGCAGCGTCGTGCGCGCCCTCGCCTGCTTCCAGCGCTGGTGACGATCGGCGGAATCGGCGTGATTCTGATGGTCCAGCTGCTGTTGAGCATCGGAGTTGCCGACGGCGCGTACCAAATCTCTGGTCTGCAGTCGGCGAAACACAATGCAGTGCTCCAGCAGCACGCGTTGTCTGAGCAACTGGATCTGCTCGCCTCACCACAGCATCTCGCCGCCAACGCGGAGGCACTCGGCATGGTCGCGAGCGGCAACGCCGTCTACCTGAACGCGAAGACCGGTGCCGTGACCGGCAATGGGACCACAGCGGGCGGCAGCCTGCTGGGCTCCGGCGATCAAGTCAGCAACGTTCTGCTCCAGGGGATTGCACTCGTGACCCCGAGCCCAACCGGATCCGGATTTACCACCATCACAGACCCGAGCGGGAATTCCCAGTTCCCGACCGACGCGGGGACGGGAGGTGCCGGGCAGGCCCCCCAGACCCCCGGACTCCTCCCGTCTCCCTCCACGCATTAGCCACACGACAGACAAGACACGAGGATCACTGGTGAGCACCCTGCGGATGTCGCGACGTCGACTCTCACTGACACTTGTCGCGGTGTTCGCGATCGTGTTGGTCTTCGTGATCAGGCTTGTCGACATCCAGGTGGTGCAGGCCGACGAGCTGACCCAGGCCGCGAATTCTCGGCAGTCGCAGAGCGTCACCACCTACGGTGTTCGCGGAAATATCGTTGACAGCAACGGCACTGTGCTGGCCGATAGTGTCGACCGTTTTGACATCACTGCGTCGCCGAGAAATGCGTTGCCCCAAAATGGATCGGCTGCGGGCTTCCTGCGCATCAACAAGGATGGAACGAAGACGAGGGTCAGCCTCACGGACGCGATCGCAGAGATCTCCCAGGTGACCGGAGCCGATCAGCAGGCGATGTACAAGGCTCTGACTCAGAACCCGATGTCCGACTTTGCCTACTTGGTCAAGGCCATCAAACTGTCGGCTTTCAACAAGGTCAAAGCGCTGAGGATCCCGTGGGTCTACAGCGAGCCGCACCCGTCGCGGAGCTACCCGAACGGCGCGGTGGCCGGCAGCCTCGTCGGCTTTATCGGTACTGACGGCCCCCTGGCGGGCACAGAACTCAACAACGACTCCTGCCTGGCGGGTTCGAATGGGTCATCCCGCTACGAAACAAGTGCTGACGGGGTGCGGCTGCCCGGCAGCACGGTGGTCACTAAGCCTGCAGTTGACGGTGGCGTCATCACCCTGACCATCGACTCCAACCTTCAGTGGTTCGCCCAACAGACCGTGGCGGCACAGGCTCAAGCAACCGGTTCTGACTGGGGGACCGCCATGGTGGTCCGGGTCAGCGATGGCCACATCATGGCCGACGCCGACTACCCGTCGATCGACCCGAACGACCTCAACTCGGTTCCGGCAGATTCGAGCGGCGCCCGCAGCTTCTCGAGCCCATACGAGCCCGGATCGATCATGAAGCCAGCGACCGTCGCCGGACTTGTCGACAAGGGCCTGGTCACCGCGACATCGCAAGTTGACGTGCCAAGTCGGTTCACTGACGGTCTGCCCAAGGGCAGCTACATCCAGGACTCCTTCGCTCACGGCGACATGCACATGACCGTGGCGGGCGTC
>JBDUBG010000012.1:0-2265 GCA_040004215.1 Pseudolysinimonas sp.
CATAGGTGAGGATCGGATGCCGGTCTTCCGGCGGCGTCGCCAGCGTCGACATCTCACGGATGCCGGTGACCGCCATCTCGAGCGTGCGCGGGATCGGCGTGGCCGACATCGCCAAGATGTCGACGTTGGTCTTGAGCTTCTTGAGCGCGTCTTTGTGCTCGACGCCGAACCGCTGCTCTTCATCGATGATGACCAGACCCAGATCTTTGAACTGGATGCCCTCGCTCAGCAGTCTGTGGGTGCCGATCACGACATCCACTTCGCCGCGCGCGAGGCCCTCGATCGTCTCTTTCGACTCTTTGGCCGACTGGAAGCGGCTGAGCGCCCGCAGGTGCACCGGGAATCCGGCGAAGCGCTCGGCGAAGGTCTCCATGTGTTGGCGCACCAGCAGCGTGGTCGGCACCAGCAGCGCGACCTGTTTGCCGTCTTGCACCGCCTTGAAGGCTGCCCGCACCGCGATCTCGGTCTTGCCGTAGCCGACGTCGCCCGAGATGAGGCGATCCATCGGGATGGCACGTTCCATGTCTGCCTTGACTTCGTCGATGGTTACCAGCTGGTCCGGAGTCTCGACGAACGGGAATGCCTCTTCGAGCTCGCGCTGCCAGGGGGTGTCGGGCGGGAAGGCATGCCCCTTGCTCGCCATTCGCGCGCTGTAGAGCTTGACCAACTCGACGGCGATGTCGCGCACCGCCTTGCGTGCCCTGCCCTTGGCTGCTGCCCAATCGGATCCGCCCATCTTGCTCAACGCGGGCGCCTCGCCGCCGACGTACCGGGTCAGCAGGTCGAGTTGATCGGTCGGAACGTAGAGCTTGTCGCCGGGGAAGCCGCGTTTGCTCGGCGCGTACTCGATTACCAGGTAGTCGCGCAGCACCTTGTCGGCGGTGACGGTGGTGCCGAGCGGACCGCGCGGAGTGCGCTGACCGCTGGCGACCTCGCGCTGCACGAGTTCGACGAAGCGGCCGATGCCGTGACTCTGGTGCACGACGTAGTCGCCGGGATGCAGCTGCAGCGGGTCGACGACGTTCTTGCGGCGGCTGGCGAGCCGCTTGACCTGACGTGAGTCGATGCCGACGGCGCGCCCGTAGAACTCGGCCTCGCTGAGCAGGGCGAGCTTGCTCTCGGCAATCTCGAAGCCCGCCTCGATCGAGCCCATCACCAGGTAGGCGACGCCTTCGTCAGGATGTTCGGGGAACGTGTCGACCGGGCGCGCGGCCGCCTCGCGGCTCGCCAGCACGTCGGAAGCGCGCTCGACGAGTCCGGGGCCGGCTGCTGCGATGGCGACTGTCCATCCTTGGCGCAGCAGTTCGGCGACGTGGTCGACCGCGCCATCCGGCTGACCGGCGAAACTGGGCACCGGATCGGCGTCGAGTCGGATGACATCGTCGTCGTTGGCGTCGAAGGGGCTGAGCGTCCACCAGGCACGGGTGCCCGCCGCCTTCTTGAGTCCCCCGACCGTGAGGAAGTCGCCAGACCCCAAGCTTGTCCTGAGCCATGTCGAAGGGTCGATCGGCGCCTGCGCGCCTGCTGTGGCGGCATTCCAGGCGGCATCCAAGAACTCGCGATTCGTCTCGGCGAGATTCACGGCGCGCGTCGAGACGCGTTCGGGGCCGAGGATCGCGATCGCGGCATCCTGGGGCAGGTAGTCGGTAAGCGGAACGAGCTTGTCGAGCAGTGCCGGGGCGAGCGCCTCCATGCCTTCGACCGGGATGCCCTCTGCCACCTTCGCGAGCATCGGTGCAAGCGTCGGAAACTCCTGCTCCATCTCGCGGGCCCGCTGACGCACCGCCTCGGTGAGCAACAGTTCGCGGCTGGGCGCCAGTTCTGCCGTCTCGATCTCGCCGGGAAGCGAGCGCTGGTCGGCGACCGAGAATGCCCGCAACTGCTCGAGCTCGTCGCCGAAGAACTCCACCCGCACCGGGTGCTCGGCATCGGGCGCGAACACGTCGAGAATGCCGCCGCGCACCGCAAACTCACCGCGCCGGGTCACCAGGTCGACGCGTACGTACGCCAGTTCGACGAGCCGGATGCTGAGGCTCGCCAGGTCGTAGCCCCTCCCCTTCGCGGTCAGAACGATGGGTTCGACTGCCGCCAGGCCTTCAGCCAAAGGTTGGAGCGCGGCCCGCACGCTCGCCACCACCACCAGGTGACCTGGCCGATCGTTCGGCGACTGCTTCTGCCAGGCGTCGAGTGTGCGCAGTGCCTTGAGGCGCGCGCCGATCGTCTCGGCGCTCGGGCTGAGCCGCTCGTGCGGCAGGGTCTCCCAGG
>JBDUBG010000369.1:0-2254 GCA_040004215.1 Pseudolysinimonas sp.
CGATGAGGTCGTTGCCCTCACGGGTGCGCTCGCCGACACCGGCGAACACGGACACGCCACCGAAGTTCTCGGCGACCCGGTAGATCATCTCCTGGATGAGCACGGTCTTGCCGACACCGGCGCCGCCGAACAGGCCGATCTTGCCGCCGAGCACGTAGGGCGTCAGCAGGTCGATGACCTTGATGCCGGTCTCGAACAGCTGAGTCTTCGACTCGAGCTGGTCGAAGGGCGGAGGCTTACGGTGGATCGGCCAGCGTTCGGTGATCTCGAGGGTCTCACCCTCGACCGGGTTGAGGAGGTCGCCCGTGACGTTCCAGACGTGCCCCTTGGTGACATCCCCAACGGGCACCGAGATCGCCGCACCGGTGTCGCGCACCTCGCCGCCACGCACCAGGCCGTCTGTCGGCTTCAGTGCGATGGCTCGAATGACGTCATCACCCAGGTGCTGCGCGACTTCGAGCGTGATCTCGTTGTCGACGCCTTCGAGCGTGATGGTGGTCTTGAGCGCGTTGTAGATGTCGGGAATCGCATCGTGCGGGAACTCGATGTCGACGACGGGACCGGTGACGCGCGCGATGCGGCCAGTGCCGGCGACGGAAGCCGTCTTCGCGTCGGACCCCGACTTCTTTGCGGGCGCCTTCGCGGTCGGCTTCTTAGCGGCAGGTGCCTTGGTGGTCGTAGCCATGTGATTCCTCGTATCTATTTCGCGGAGCTCAGGGCGTCGGCGCCGCCCACGATCTCAGAGATCTGCTGGGTAATTTCGGCCTGACGCGCATTGTTAGCAAGTCGGGTGTAGTCGCGGATGAGGGTGTCGGCGTTATCGCTCGCCGACTTCATCGCTTTCTGGGTTGCCGCATGCTTGGACGCCGCAGATTGCAGCAGCGCGTTGTAGATGCGGGAATCGATGTACACCGGCAACAGTGCGTCAAGCACCGTGTCGGCTTCCGGTTCGAACTCGTAGAGAGGGAACACCTCGGTGCTACCCGGGTCTTCGACACCTTCGACGATCTCGAGTGGGAGCAGGCGTACCATCTCGGGCTCTTGCGTGAGCATCGAGACGAAGCGGTTATAGACGATGTGGATCTCGTTGACGCCACCCTCGTCTTCAGACTGGGTGAACTTCGCGACCAGCGTCTCGCCGATCTCTTGCGCAGTGGCGAACTGAGGGCTATCGGTATCGCCGGTCCAGACCTTTTCAAATGCGCGCTTGCGGAAACTGAAGTAGCCGACCGCGCGGCGGCCGATCAGGTAGTAGACGATCTCTTTTCCCTGGCTTTGCAACAGGGTCGCCAACTCTTCTGATGCCCGAAGCACGTTGGAATTGAACGCGCCGGCCAAGCCGCGGTCTGAGGCGAACACGACGATGGCCGCTCGCGTGATCTTCTCCGGCTCGGTGGTGAGCACGTGGCTCACGTTCGAGTACGTGGCGACGGCCGAGACCGCGCGGGTCACGGCGCGGGCATACGGAGCTGAAGCCTTCACCCGGGCGAGGGCCTTCTGGATGCGCGAAGCTGCGATCAGTTCCATCGCGCGCGTAATTTTTTTCGTGGTCTGCGCGCTCTTAATCCGAGCGCGGTATCCGCGGAGCTGGGCTCCCATTCGGTCCTCCTCTCAGTTCTTGTCGTGGTGGGTTTCGATACGGCGCCCTGACGGGCGAGCTACTCAACCCGTGAAGGGCCGCCCTAGCGGCGGCTCTTCACGATTTTTTCCTGGTTGACGTCCTCGACCTCAGTGGCGGTGAACACCTCTTTGCCGGCGCTCGCGAGGGGATCGCCCGAGCCGGTGAGGAATTCCTTCTTGAAAGCCTCGACCGATTTCTCCAGCTCCGCCTTGACGTCGTCTTCCAACTTGCCGCTGTCACGGATGGTGTCGAGCACCTTGCCGTTGCGGGCCAAGTACTCGTGCAGCTCAGCCTCGAAGCGCAGCACGTCTTCGACCGGAACATCGTCGAGCTTGCCGTTGGTGCCGGCCCAGATCGAGACGACCTGCTTCTCGACCGGGAACGGCGAATACTGCGGCTGACGTAGCAACTCGGTGAGTCGGGCACCGCGGTCGAGCTGGCGGCGGCTGGTGGCATCCAGATCTGACGCAAACAAGGCGAACGCCTCCAGCGAGCGGTACTGAGCCAGTTCGAGCTTCAGCGTGCCAGATACCGACTTGATGCTCTTGAGCTGGGCGTCACCGCCCACGCGAGACACCGAGATGCCGACGTCGACCGCCGGGCGCTGGTTCGCGTTGAACAGGTCGGACTGCA
>JBDUBG010000306.1:0-7493 GCA_040004215.1 Pseudolysinimonas sp.
TCCCGCATTGTCGCTCACCGTCGCGTGGGTCGTGTCGCTCGCCCAGGTCGCCGCCGGGGTGACCCCGTTGCCGTCGAACCTCGCGATCCTCGCCGTGCTGTATGCCTCATCGGCGTACGGCTCACGCACTCTCCGTTGGGTGGCGTTCGCCTCGACGTTCGTCGGGGCCGGGGTGATCACCCTGTCGCTCTTGCTTCCGAACTTCGGCATCATCCTCGGCAACGGGTCGACCATTATCACCGGAACTGACCCGCTCGCCTTGGCTCGATATTCGCTGGTGATCTTCGGCGGGTCCGCAGCCGCGTTTCTGCTCTTCTGGACAGCAGGGCTGCTCACCCGCGCCTGGCGGCAGTCGCGCGAGAGCAGGCGGGAAGTAGTGGTCGCCACCGCAGAGATGGTGGCCGAGCAGGAACGGGTGCGCATCGCGCGCGACATGCACGACGTCGTCGCTCACTCTCTCGCAGTGGTCGTGGCGCAAGCCGACGGGGCGCGCTATTTGGGCTCGAAAGACCCGACGGCGACGGATGCCGCGCTTGCCACCATTGCCACCACCGCACGTGAGGCGCTGTCTGACGTGCGGGTGCTGCTCTCGCAGTTGCGGTATTCGCAGAGCGACGGCCCGCAGCCGACCCTGGTGGATCTTGATCGACTGCTCGAGCAACTGCGCACCTCGGGGCTGCGCATCACTCAGGAGGTGAGCGGTACGCCGCTGGCGCTCGGCACGGGGCAGCAACTTGCCGTCTACCGGATTGTGCAGGAGTCGTTGACCAATGCGCTTCGGCACGCAGACCAAGACCAGGAGGTGGCCGTGCATTTCGGCTGGACGGTCCACGGACTGGATCTGACGATCTCGAGCGCACTCCCGCCCGCCAAGACGACCCGCACCGGTCGCACCGCCGTCGTGGGCGCTCAAACGGGTGGCCACGGCATCGCCGGCATGACAGAGCGTGCAGCCTTGGCCGGTGGCCACCTGACGGCGGCTGTCGACGGCAGCAGTGGGAGCAGCAAGTTCGTCGTGCACGCGTGGCTTCCCGAGCGCATCGGGGTTCGGGCATGAGCCGTCGCCCGATCCGGGTCGCGCTGGTCGACGATCAGGCGCTGTTCCGCACCGGAATCCGGATGCTGGTCGCGTCCCAGCCCGACCTCGAGGTAGTGGGCGAGGCGGGTGATGGCCGCGAGGCGGTCGAGCTCGCGGCATCCGCTCGGCCCGACGTGATCCTGATGGACATCCGGATGCCGGTGATGGATGGCATCGAGGCCACCGAACGCATTGTCGCCGCATCAGAGGCCCGCGGCGGTGCCGGCCCACGGATCATCGTGCTCACCACCTTCGACCTTGACGAGGCGGCGACCCGCGCGATTCGCGGGGGAGCCAGCGGGTTTCTGCTGAAAGACGCCGATCCGGAGTTTCTGCTCGCGGCGATCCGCACGGTGCACTCCGGCACGGCAGTGCTGGCGCCCAGCGCGACCCGCGAGCTCTTCGAGCACTTCGACCCTCGCGCCGCCTCACGCGTCGAGCCCGAGGCGTTCATCACCTTGACCGCTCGCGAACGCGAGGTCTTCTTGCTCGCGGCACGTGGCCTGAGCAACAGCGAAATCGCAGCGGGGGAGTTTCTCAGTGAAGCAACGGTGAAGACGCACATCAGCCGCATCCTGTCGAAACTCAGCCTGCGTGACCGGGTGCAGCTTGTCGTTTACGCCTTCGAACATCGGCTGGTGTGACCCAAGGTCATTCGAGCGGATGATCCGCGCGCGACTTACGCCCGATCCGCCGCCGCGCGCCCGTTCGTAGCGTTGTGGGCATGGAGACAACGCCAATCACCACGAGTACCACAGACCCGGGCCTCGTCGCCCGAGTCGAGAACTTGACCAAGAGCTACGGCACCGAGCGCACGAAAGTCGACGCCCTGCGCGACGTGAGCCTGGGCATCCGGCGCGGCGAGTTCACCGCCATCATGGGGCCGAGCGGTTCGGGCAAGTCCACCCTCATGCACATTATGGCTGGCCTCGATTCGCCGACCAGCGGCCGGGTCTGGCTGGGCGACGCCGAGATCGGCGGAATGGATGACGCGAGCCTGACCCTGCTGCGCCGCCGCCGGGTGGGCTTCGTTTTCCAGAGCTTCAACCTGATTCCGACGCTCGACGTAGAGGGCAACCTGTTGCTCCCGTTCGAACTCGACGGCCGTCGGCCCACCACGCGCGAGCGTGACTGGATCGACGAACTTGAGCGGTCACTCGGACTCGACGACCGTCTGCGGCACCGCCCGCACGAGCTGTCTGGCGGGCAGCAGCAACGCGTTGCGATCGCCCGCGCGCTGGCGACGCGGCCAGAGCTGGTGTTCGCTGACGAGCCCACCGGCAACCTTGATTCGCGCACCGGTCGCGAGGTGCTCCAACTGCTGCGTTCGGCATCCACGAACTACGGGCAGAGCATCGCCATGGTCACGCACGATCCGATCGCGGCCAGTTATGCAGATCGTGTGGTTTTTCTCGCAGACGGCAAGGTCGTCGAAGACAAGCCGCGCAGCGATGCGGCGTCGATTTCGAAGTACATGCTCTCGATGGAGGCCGCGGCGTGAGCGCCGCCATGATGAGGCCGGCCGTCAACGGTGCCAGCATTCTCGTCGCGGGTCTGAGCGCTGCGTTCGGGGTCGGCCTGCTCCAGGTGATCGGGGTCTTGACTTCCGTCATCGAGTCAGATCCACGGGCGCGCGAGAGTCACACCGTCGGGATCTTGTTGGGCGTGGCCGGCTGGGTGTTCATCGTCATCGCGATCTACGTCGGCGCGATCGTGACCTCCAACACGTTCGCCACGATCGTCGCAGGGCGGGCACGCACCATCGCCCTGCTGCGCCTGCTCGGTTCGAGCGCCCGCACGCAGCGTCGCGCCGTGGCTTCGGAGGGCCTCCTAGCGGGACTGCTAGGCGGCGTGGGCGGCGCGCTCGTGGGCACGGGAGTGGCCGCGGGCATCGCCGCGATCGGGGTTGCGGTCGGATTCATCCCGTCGTTCACCTACTCCTACGTCTCGCCCGAGCTGGTTCTGCCGGTGGTTGTCGTCGTCCTGACGACCTGGCTCGCCTCCTGGATTGGATCGCGTCGAGTGCTGAGCGTGACGCCACTCCAGGCTCTGGGAGGCTCGGAGGAGCTGAGTCGTGAAGAGACGGTGCATCGTCCCGGCCGCAACCGCGCTTCGCTGGTATTGGGCATCCTTGGCCTCGCGGCACTGCTGCTCAGTGTCGTGGTCGGGCTAGCCACTCCGCTTGCCGTGCTGATCGGCGTGGTCGGCGGCGTACTGTCGTTCACCGGGCTGGTGCTCGGGGCAGACCTGGTGATGCCGCCAGCACTTCGTCTGGTCGGGCGACTGTTCGGCCGCTCGGCCCCGGCGCGACTGGCGTCTGAGAACGCGCTTCGACACCCCCAGCGCAGTTCGCGCGCGACGATCGGCCTGGTGATCGGGGTCACTCTGATCACGATGTTCGGGGTCGCGGTGGCCAGCTTCACGCAGATCATCCACGCGGCGCAGTCAGCCCAGCCCCAGGAGTACGAGGGGACAGAGCAGTTGCTAGCTGGCATCACAGCCGTGTTCTCAGTACTGATCGGCTTCAGCGGGTTGATCGCGGCGGTGGGGCTCGTTAACAACCTGTCACTCAGTGTGCTGCAGCGCATCCGCGAACTCGGCCTGTTGCGCGCGCTGGGCTTCTCGGTTCGGCAACTGCGCCGGATGATCCTGACCGAGAGCGCCCAGCTCACCTTAACGGCGGTGCTACTCGGCCTCGTGCTCGGCGGGTTCTATGGCTGGGTCGGGGCACAATCATTTCTGGGATCGATCAACGGCAGCCCCGGCGTCGTGTGGCCGGCCGTGCCGTGGCTGCTCATCGGGATCGTGGTGCTCGCGGGTGCGGCCCTCACCGCGATCGCGTCGTGGGCGCCCAGCCGACGCGCGACGCGGGTCTCGCCGATCGTCGCCCTCGCCGTCGAGTAGTGACGAACCAGACAGTTCAGAGCAGGCAGAGGTTCTTCGCGTCGTCTGTGAGAATCCTCAGGTCCGGAGTGCCAGTCTTCGGCTGTCCTCCCGACCCATCCAGGAGACTTGTTGCGATCCACGGGCTCGGAACAGCGAGCCGTCTAAAGAGAGCAGTGACATGAACGCCTGGTGGACCGGGCTTAGCCTGGTCGACGGCTGGGTCCCGACAGTCGTCGATGTGGCCGCCTCTGTACTGGTCGCGGGAGCAGTAATTCTCGTCATCCGCGGACGCAGAGGAGCCCCTATACGACGTGGTCGCCGTGCTCTCACCATCGTGACTTCGGCAATCGCCGGTGGCGCGGTTGGCTTCGCGCTGTGCTGGCTGCTCTCCGATCAGCTCAATCTCTTCGACGTCTCGCTCACGCCGATCTCCCGCGCGTGGGTCGTCGCCGCGTTCGCGGCGACGGCGACGGCGATTGCGGCGATTGTGCTCGGCAGATGGCGTGCTCGACTGATCGCCAGCGTCGCCATCGTCGCGTCGCTTATGGCCGGAGCGGCCGGTGTGAATGCCGACTTTGGACAGTACACAACGGTCGGCTCGCTCAGCGATCACCAAGTGGCTCCGCCGTTGTCGGCCTCGCTGTTGGCGCAGCAGGAGCAGAGAGCGCCGGGCGCGATGCAGAGCGTCCACGCAGTTCCCGGTTCCGCTGGTACCTCACGTCCCACGCACTCGCTCGCGCTCTGGCGAACCGCTCATGTGCCGACGCCCTCTCGCGGCGTTGTCGGCAGCATCGTGATCCCCGCGACGGTTTCGCATTTCGCCGCCCGAACCGCATATGTTTACCTGCCACCGGCGGCACTGCTGCCACATCCGGTCGCTCTGCCGGTCATCGTCATGCTGTCTGGTCAGCCTGGTTCACCGGGGAATGTCATCGCATCAGGTGGGATCGCAGCCATCTTCGATGCCTTCGCGCGTGCTCATCATGGGCTGGCACCGATCGTGGTGGCCCCCGATCAGCTCTCCGCTCCGCAGCTCAACCCGATGTGCGTCGATGGCTCACTCGGTGCTTCGGCCAGCTATTTGACGGTCGACGTTCCCAACTGGATCCGCACGCACCTGACGGTGCAGACGGACAACGCGGAGTGGGCGATCGGAGGCTTCTCGCAGGGCGGCACCTGCGCGATCCAGCTCGGTTCGCAGCGTCCCGATCTGTACTCGGGCATCATCGATGTCTCGGGCCAGTTGGCGCCCAAGAACGGTGGCCTTCTGCAGACCATCGCGCGTGGCTTCGACGGCGATGCTGCCGAATATCGTGCCGCGCTCCCCGTCACGGTGCTGGCAGCAAAGGCGCCGTACACCGATTCCGTTGCCGTCTTCGGCGTGGGTCAGCTCGACGCCCGCTACGGGCCTGTCTCGCTCAAGGTGAGCGCGGCGGCTGAGCGTGCCGGAATCCACACCACGCGTGTGGTCTCTCCCGGGACCGGTCATGACTGGCACACCGTCAAATGGGTGCTGACCAAGGAACTGACACCGATCTTGCGACACATGGGGCTGGAGCCGTGACGGCGATTCTCGGCCGGATAGTCCGGCAGCCGGTGACGGTCTCCATCGTCGTCTTGCTGATCCTCGTGTGGGCAGTCGCGCTTGGCAGCGGGCCGCACGGCCCCTTCGCGCCCTCGTTCATCGGCGTCGACCCGAGGATATTGGTGCAGCGGCGCTGGTGGTCGTTGCTGAGTTCCCTCGTGGATGCTGGCACCATCGTGCAACTCGTGATCGCGGTCATTGCGGCCATCGTGGGAGTTGGGGCCGCGGAGCGGCTGATGGGCTCCTGGCGGGCACTGCTCGCCTTCGTCGTCACCGGTGTGGTCGCCTCAGCGCTGGGTGTCGGACTTGTCGTCGTCGGCGCGTACTTCCACGAGTTCTGGTCGATGTCCGTGCACGGGGTGATCACCCTCGACCCGCTGACGCCGATAGCAGGAACGCTGGCATGGTCGAGCGCCTGGGCGACTCCGCTCTGGCGCCGACGCTTCCGCACGATCTTGATCGCGGCGTCGGTGGCGCTACTCCTGTACTCGGGGCAGCCGGCCGATCTGTTCCTGGTCGTTGCTGTCGGCCTGGGGATCGGACTGGGCAGACTCGGCCACCGCCCCTCGACACCGGAGTTCTGGTCCGGATCTCGTCACGAGACGCGAACGCTGCTCGCACTGACTACTGTCATCCTCGCGGTAGGCCCCGTACTCACGCTGCTGTCCACCACGCGGTACGGCGTGCTCTCGCCGCTCGGTATCGCGGTCACCGATGCGACCCCCTCAGGTGTCGGTCACGCGATCGGGTGCGTCGCCGGCCGCGTGTCGAGTGGATGCTTCGATCAGCTTGCCGATCTGCGTTTCCACAGCGTGGGTGGCGCCCTAGTCGCGCTCTTGCCGCTGGTTCTGATGGTCATTTGTGCGCGCGGGCTGCAGGCGGGCCGACGCGCCGCGCTCGTCGTGCTCGTAACGTTGCTCGTCGCGGAGAGCCTGCTCTCGGCGTGGTACTTCGGTGTGCTCCCGGCGTGGGGTTCTCGCTACCTCATCCCGCTCGCACCGCAACGCTACGGCGAGCTGGCAGTCTGGCTCGTGGTGAGTACATTGGCACCGCTCGGTTTCGCGGTGTTCCTCCTGTTTCACGCGCGGTCGTTCCCGGTGCGAACGGCCGGGTGGGCGATCCGTCGATACGTCGTCGGTCTCGCCGCCGCGGTGGTCATTCCCAGTGCGCTCTTTCTCGGCGTCGGATGGCTGCTGCGCAACGACTTCAGACCGGTTCCGAGTTTTGGTCAGTTCGGGGCGGACCTTCTGGAGCGTTTCGTACCGATCGAGTTCCGCATCGGCGAGCTGCGGGACTTCGTGCCCGCGACGCCAGCTGCGCACCTGCTGTGGAACAGTGTGGGGCCGCTGTTCTGGGTCACCGTGGTCGTTTCCACACTCCTTCTAGTCACCCATCGCGGGCGCTTCACTCGTGAGATACCGGATGACCGCAACATCCGTCGATTGCTCGGGATCGGCTCCGGAACCCTGGGTTTCATGACGACCTGGCCCGATAACCGGTTATGGACCGCGCCCACGGACGACTTCGGAATCGTATACAGGGTGGTGGACGGGTTCGCGGTCACTACCTCAGACCCCATCGGGAGTGCGGCAGACCCCGACGACGCGTTATCCGAGTTCTTCCAATTTTGCGATCGCTCGGCGTTGACCCCGGTGTTCTACAGCGTCCACGAGGAGTGGCGACGCCGTCTGATCGACCGGGGCTGGACTTCTCTGCCGGTCGCCGAGGAGACGACGATCGACCCGCGCGCATTCACCCTTGAGGGCAAGGTCATGCATGACGTTCGGTACGCGGTGAACCGCGCCGCACGGGAAGGGGTGCACGCAACGTGGGGGAGCTGGCGCGCTCTGCCCCGGCGCACCACGCAGCAAATCTCGGCCCTCTCGGACGAGTGGATGTCGGAGAAGGACCTTCCCGAACTGGGCTTCACCCTCGGCGGAATCG
>JBDUBG010000097.1:0-2248 GCA_040004215.1 Pseudolysinimonas sp.
TGGTGATCTGGCGGGCGAGCCTGCTGGCGACCTTCCGCTATCGCGGCGGGGGAGCTGGTGGCCGACAGGTAGCCGCTGGCCGGCTGGGCCTATTCGGGGTGGTCCCGGCGACGCCGGCCGGCGCGATCGGCGCGCGTTCGCTGATCTACTGGGCCAGAGATGCGCGCTTTTCACGGCAGCTCGTACTCGTGCCGTTGATGCCGGCCCTGCTGATTCTGCTCAGTTCGTTGGTGCACGCCAGCTGGCTGGTTTACCTGGGCCCGCCGATCGTGGCCGGGCTGCTGCCTCTCACGCTGTTTGCCGTCATCTCGTACGACGGCACCGCGTTCGCCGTGCACCTGGCGACCGGCGTGCGCGGCGTCGACGACCGGCTCGGCAGGGCGGCGGCACTGCTGACCTTCGCGCTGCCGGCCGTCTTCATTGTCTCGCTCGTGTCGCTGGGGCTGGTTGACGGCTGGCAGGATCTGCCCGCCATCCTCGGCATCTCGCTCGGAGTGCTGCTGTCGGGGTTGGCTGCTGTCTCGGTGTCGTCGGCGTCGATCGTGGTGCCGGTGGCGCGCTCGGGCCGCAACCCGTTCACCGCCCAGGCCGGCTCCGGCATGACATCGCTCGCCGCGTCGTACGCCGTCACGGGAGTAACGATCGCGCTGGCGATCCCCGAGCTGGTGCTCGGAATCGCTGCCCTCGTCATCCACTCGGCGCTGCTTGGCTGGCTTGCACTCGCGCTCGGGGTGCTGTGGGGAACAGAGTCACTTGTCATCGGCGTGCGCGTCGGTGGGCGCATCCTGGATCGCACCGGCCCGGCTTTGCTGGCCAGGATGCGACGCACCGGAGGTTAGACCGGGCAACGGCGACGGGCTACGCGAGCTTCAGCTTCTTCTTCAACGCCGCAACGTGCCCGGTGGCTTTGACGTTGTAGAGCGGCAGAGTGATGATGCCGTCTTCGTCAATGACGAACGTCGAACGGATGACGCCGACCACCGTCTTGCCGTAGAGCGACTTCTCACCCCAGACGCCGTACAGCTCGTGTACGCGACGATCGGGATCACTCAGCAGCGGGTAGCTCAGCCCGTGGCCGGCGATGAATGTCTGCAGCTTAGGCAGCGCATCGCGTGAAACGCCATAGACCTCGTAGCCAGCGCTGCCCAGCGTTGCGAGGTTGTCGCGAAAATCGCACGCCTCGGTGGTGCAGCCGGGGGTGTCTGCCTCGGGATAGAAGTAGAGGATCACCTTGCGGCCACGCAGGCTTGAGAGGGTGACGGGGGAGCCATCCTGGTCGTCAAGAGTGAAGTCGGGGGCCTGTTGGCCGGCCTCCAGGCGTGCGGGTTCGGTCATGCCTCCACCCTAAGCTCCCATTTGGCGCGGGCGGGCGGCAGGATGCTATCGTGGACGGTCGGTCCGGTTCATCCCGGATTGCGCACCTCTAGCTCAATTGGCAGAGCAACTGACTCTTAATCAGTGGGTTCCGGGTTCAAGTCCCGGGGGGTGTACGAAAGCCCCGTTACCTCTCGCCAGGTGCGGGGCTTTTTCTCGGCCATCTTCGGTCGCCACGGCTCGTATTCATGGGACAGCCACACCGCTTCGGGATCGAGCCCGACGACCAGTCGCTGAGCTTCCGTGCGTGCATCGTCCAGCTCGGCGTGGAAGACAGCCGTGTCGCCCGCGATCACGATCGGCCGCCCGGCCACGTCGACCACGACGACCTGCGAACCTCGCGTGTGGCCGGGCGTCGGCAGAAGGTTGATTCCTGGGAGCACCTCGAACTCCCCGTCGACCGGCACGTACTGCACGCCCGGCGCATCAACCCATTCCGGGATCGTGTAGTCGTTGAGGCTGCGTGCATCATCGAGTTCCCGGCGCTGAACAAAGGTCGGCCGATCGGGGAGATGATCCGCGCGTCGCAGATGTTTTCTCTCTCGATCCGTGTTGACGACCAGGTCAATGCTGGCGAGGTCGAAAGCCTGCTCGCTCAGTGGGGTGAGGAGAGGATCCATGTCGGCCACGGCCGGGTGCAGTTGCGTCATGCCCGTGTCGACCAGCACGCGCCCATCGGGATGATCGATGACGTGCACGAAGACCGGCATCCTTCCGTCGCGCGCCAGCAACTGCGCGACGAGGATCGGGGTAACTGTCAATGTGGACACTGTAGACATTATGCCCTCCGCACGCGTTCATCGCTAGCTACCTGAGCCATCCCTACGATGGAGGCGTGACGATCACCGCTGCCGCCGACGGATCCGCTCTCGGC
>JBDUBG010000312.1:0-2247 GCA_040004215.1 Pseudolysinimonas sp.
ACACCCCGATAGAGGGAGGCGATCGAGTGTGCCGCATCCTCGAGCAGCACGGCACCAGCTCTCCCCGCGACGGCACGCAACTCGTCCAGATCCGCCGGGTGACCGGCGAAGTCGACAGCGGCCACGACCTTCGTACGCGGAGTGACGGCAGCCTCAACGGCCACCGGGTCGAGATTGCCGGTGTCGTCCTGAACATCAGCAAACACGATCGTCGCACCCTCGATCAGCGCGGTGCCCGACGTAGCTACGAATGTCAACGGGGTCGTGACGACCTCGTCACCCCGGCCGACGCCGATCGCCGCGTACGCACAATGGAGCGCTGCCGTGCCGCTTGAGACCACGGCGGCATCTGGGGTCCTCGCGGCATCTGAGATTGCGCTTTCGAACGACCCAACCCGTGGCCCGGTCGTGAGCCAGTCGCTCCGCAACGCCTCGATGACCGCTTCGATGTCTGACTCGTCGATCGATTGGCGTCCGTACGGGATCTGCATCAGTTGAGGGTTTTGAGGATGCGCTCGATGTCGGCCGCGCTCAACCAGAGATCGTTGGTGTTGGAGCGGTAAGAGAAGCCGTCAGGCATCGGCAAGCCTCCCTCGGGCTCCCGCCATCCACTCCACCCAGCGACCGTCGGCAGCACGACGTAGCGGTCGTCGATGAGCAGGGTTCGGCGGCTGTCGTCTTCCGAGATCATTTCCTCATGGAGCTTCTCGCCAGGTCGGATCCCGATCTCGTAAGTCTCCGCTCCCGGAGCGACCGCAGCTACGAGGTCGAGGATACGCATGCTTGGGATACGCGGCACATAGAGCTCGCCGCCGACCATCAGGTCGAAGGAGTCAACGACGAACTGAACGGCTTGCGGAAGGGTAATCCAGAATCTCGTCATCCGGCTGTCCGTCACCGGCAGAGGCTCGCCATTAGCCGCAAGCCGTTTGAAGAACGGAATGACCGAGCCGCGACTGCCCATCACGTTGCCGTATCGAACAACCGAGAAGCGGCTGTCGGAGCCGGACGCATAGTGGTTTGCGGATTGGAAAAGTTTGTCGGCCGCCAGCTTGGTCGCGCCGTACATGTTGAGCGGGCTTGAGGCCTTGTCCGTTGAGAGCGCCACGACTTTCTTGACGCCGGAATCGATGGCCGCCTCGACCACGTTCTGGGAGCCAATAATGTTCGTCTGGACGAACTCGAATGGGTTGTATTCTGCGGTGTCGACCTGCTTGAGGGCGGCGGCGTGGACGACGTAGTCGACCCCGTGCATTGCGCGCTCAAGACGACGCCGGTCGCGGATATCACCGATAAACCATCGAAGTCGTTCGTCGTCGCCGAAGAGTTGCCTCGCCTCGTACTGCTTGAGCTCGTCGCGCGAGAACACCACGATCCGGCTGGGGTCGAATTGGTCGAGGGCGTGTTGTATGAACGCCTTGCCGAATGAGCCCGTGCCGCCCGTGACGAGTATGGACGAGCCTTCTAGGATGGCGATGATGATCCTCCAACGAGTCTTGAACCGCTAAAAGCTTACCTATGAGATTCTTGCTGCGCGCCGACGCGGGCCAAGCTCGCGGCACGGGGCACGTCATGCGCTGCCTCACGCTGGGCGAGGCGCTCGCGGCTCGGGGGCACGTTGTCGAACTCATGGGCAACGTGTCCGGAGTCCCCTGGCTTCAGTCGTATCTCGCGTCAGTCGCGATCACGGTTCACAATGTCCCCGTCGACAGCCTCGAGCTTGAACTCATTTCACGACTGCGGCCTGATCGGGTGGTAGTTGACTCGTACTGGATCGACCCGCGGACGATCTCTGCCGTCAACAGGACCGTGCCTGTTCTAGCGATCATCGACCACGACGCGAGAGGGATTGACGCAAGCTGGTACCTCGACCACAACCTAGGCGCGGAGGAGCGGTCGTGGCCCCGAGAAGTGCAGGATCGTTTGATGGCTGGAAGCCGGTATGCGCTCGTGCGCTCGGCAATGACAGTGCTACGGCGCCACGCGGGCTGGCAGCTTCCACAGCGTCCAGCGGTCGTCGCTTTCATGGGCGGCACCGACCCGAACAGACGAATGACCGAGGTCGCCTCGAGCCTTGCCGATGCAGTTCCCTCACTCGATTTCACCGCCGTTACAACGATGGACCAGCTTGACGACGTCAGGGCCGCGATCCGAGATATGGCCCACGCGCGGGTGCTCGCACCCACAGCGGATCTTCCCGCGCTTCTCGGAGGCGCCGACGTCATCGTCTCGGCCGCAGGGACAAGC
>JBDUBG010000182.1:0-7470 GCA_040004215.1 Pseudolysinimonas sp.
TCGATCGCTCCCAGCTGATCTCACGGATGCTGGGCCGAGAACTTGCAGAGCTCGACGTGATCGGCCGATCGGCCGAACGGGTGATCGACCGCTCCGGTGCACCGGTGATTAGTGCCCTAGCGCTGGGCCGAAGTGGCCAGATCGAACCCGTCGATCTCGATGTCTTCGATGGCGAGGTAGTTGGCCTGGCCGGCTTGCTCGGCTCAGGTCGCACCGAGCTCGCTCGACTCATCTATGGCGCGGATCGCGCGGATCGCGGGTCGATTCGGGTGCGCGGTATCCCGACCCGTCTCACGTCGCCGCGACATTCGGTTGACCATCGAATCGCCTTCTCGTCTGAAGACCGGCGCGGCGAAGGAATCATCGGCGACCTCACGGTCGCCGAGAACATGGTGCTCGGCGTGCAGGCAAAGCGCGGCTGGCTGCGGCGCATCGGGCGAACCCAGCGCGACGGGATCGTTGCCAGCTATCTGAAGCAGCTCGGCATCCGCCCCGCCGATCCGAATGCCTTGATCGGCGATCTCTCCGGTGGCAATCAGCAGAAGGTGCTTCTCGCGCGGTGGTTGGCCACCGCGCCACAGTTGCTGATCCTCGACGAGCCGACTCGTGGGATCGACGTCGGAGCCAAGGCCGAAATCCAGCGTCTGATCGCCGACCTGGCCGAGCAGGGGCTGGGCGTGATCTTCATCTCGTCCGAACTCGACGAGGTGCTCCGGGTCTCGCAGCGCATCGTCGTGATGCGCGATCGTCGCAAGATCGCCGAACTACAGAACAATGAGTCAGTGGATGTTGACGACGTCGTCGCATTGATCGCCAAGGAGAGTGCCACGTGAAGAGAGTGCTGAAGAACCGGTTGCTCTGGCCGATCGGCGCGTTGCTCGCCTTGGTGCTCCTAAATGCGATCTCGCGCCCGAGCTTTCTCAGCATCACCGTTCGCGACGGCGAGCTGTACGGCTCGTTCATCGACATTCTGCGCAACAGTGCGCCGCTCATGTTGGTTGCACTGGGAATGACCCTGGTGATCGCCACGCGTGGGATCGACCTGTCGGTTGGCGCCCTGATGGCTATTTCTGGCGCGGTCGCGTTGACCATCATCAAAGGCTCCCCGTCTCCGAACAGCCTGCCGACCGTCGCCGTCGCCGTGCTCGCCGGTGTGGCGCTGACACTTTTCTTGGGACTGTGGAACGGATTCTTTGTCTCGGTGCTTGGCATCCAACCAATCATTGCCACCCTCGTGCTCATGCTGGCTGGCCGTGGGATTGCGCTTCTCATCACCGGCGGATTCATCACCACGATCAACAGCGAGCCGTATGCGTTCATGGCGCAGGGCTACATCATCGGTCTCCCCTTTGCGTTCTTTGTCTCGCTGGGAGCGATCGTGATCGTCTCGCTGGTTGTGCGCCGCACTGCCCTCGGGGTGCTGACCGAATCCGTCGGCATCAACCCGACCGCCAGCCGACTTGCCGGCGTTCGCGCGCGGAGCATCACGTGGAGCCTCTACGGGCTGAGCGGGTTGCTGGCGGGGTTCGCGGGCATCCTCTACAGCTCGAACATCATGGCGGCCGACGCGAATAACGCCGGAATCAACATTGAGTTGGATGCCATCCTCGCCGTGGTGCTCGGCGGCACCTCTCTGATGGGCGGCAAGTTCACCATCGCGGGCACCGTGGTCGGCGTCTTCATCATCCAGACCCTGACCTCGACGATCACCTTCCTCGGAGTTCCACCCGCCGTTACCCCGGTGTTCAAGGCGGCGGTGGTTATCATCGTTTGCCTCTCCCAGTCCAGCCGCGTGCGCCAGTGGGTGCGGCAACTGTGGCAACGGCTGCGCCCGAGAGCCGACCAAAAGCCGACGACGACGCAGGGAGCGGTCGCGTGAGCGCCTCGACGGGGGTTCAGACACCCAACTCGGTGCGCTCCTTCCTGCGCCGGCTTGTGCAGCGACGGGCGTCGTGGTTGCCCGTTCTCGCAGCCCTGCTCATCCTGATCCTGATGTTCGCGGCCGGTCAGAGCTACTTCGGTCGATTCGTCACGCCCAGACTGCTGTCATCGCTGCTGGTCGACAACGCATACCTGGTGGTGCTCGCGGCCGGAATGACTTTCGTCATTCTCACCGGCGGCATCGATCTTTCGGTTGGTGCGGTGATGGCCTTCACCGGCATGCTGGCCGCCAAGTTGCTGTCGACGGGTGTGCCGACCACGATCGTTATCCCGGTGATGATTGCGTCCGGTGCGGTCTTCGGGCTGATCATCGGCGTGTTGGTCAACTACTTCGAAGTGCAACCGTTCATCGCGTCGTTGGCGGGAATGTTTCTGGCCCGCGGCCTGTGCTTCGTCGTCAGTCTCGAAGCCATTCAAGTCAAAGACACCACCGTGCTCGGGCTGCAGTCCGTTAAGTTGGGCAACTTCGAGTGGTACATCACTCCGACGGGGATCATCGCCTTGCTGGTCATTGCCGTCGCGGCCTGGGTGTTGGGATTCACTCGCTTCGGCCGGACCGTGTACGCGATCGGCGGCAACGAGCAGTCGGCCCGGCTGATGGGTCTGCCGGTTGCCCGCACCAAGGTGCTGGTGTACGTCGTCAGCGGGGTGTGCGCTGGCGTGGCTGGTCTGCTGTTTACCGCATACACGGCGGCCGGCTACAGCCTGAACGGAATCGGCACGGAGCTCGACACGATCGCGGCGGTGGTCATCGGCGGCACGCTCCTGGCGGGAGGCAGTGGATACGCCATCGGCTCGCTGGTGGGCGTGCTCGTCTACGGCGTGATCAAGGTGTCCATCACCTTCCTCGGAGCAGACTCCTCCTGGACGCGCATCACGATCGGTAGTCTCTTGCTGGTCTTCGTTGTCGTCCAGCGGGTGCTGGTTGCCCGCGGCACTCGTCGATAGAGGCGTTACCCGTCGCGCCCAGCAGAGGAGAGGTTCCACGTGGAGGTGCAGCCCATCCTCGAGGTGGTTGGCGCTCAGCTGCGCTTCGCGGGCGATATTGCTCTCTCTGACGTGAACTTCCGGATGTTTCCGGGCGAAGTGCACTCGCTGATGGGCGAGAACGGCGCGGGTAAGTCCACCCTGATCAAGGCCATCACGGGTGCGATCAGACTGGATGCCGGCTCGATCTCCATCGATGGGCGACCGGTTTTCTTCTCCACCACGGCTGCTGCGCAGCGCGCCGGAATCCGCACCGTGTATCAGGAGATCGATCTTCTTCCCAACCTCTCCGTCGCTGAGAACATCATGCTGGGGCGCGAATCGCGCCGACTCGGGTTCATCGACTGGCGGTCGACCCGGCTTGCAGCCCGCGACGCGATGCGTCGGGTCGGCCTCGATCTCGATCCGGATTCGTTGCTCAGCAGTCATTCGCTCGCCGTGCAGCAGTTGGTTGCGATCGCTCGCGCGGTGTCGACAGAACTCAGGATCCTTATTCTCGATGAGCCGACGTCGAGCCTGGATCAAGATGAGGTCGCCGAATTGTTCGGGGTGATCCGCGAGCTGAAGGCTCGCGGCGTCGCCATCCTGTTTGTCTCGCACTTCCTCGAGCAGGTCTACGAGATCTGCGACCGCGTGACCGTGCTGCGCAACGGCAGCATGGTGGGCGAGTACCTCACGACCGAGCTGCTCCGCATCGATTTGGTGCAGAAGATGCTCGGGCGCGACTTTATCGAACTCGGCGCGGAGACGCGGTCGACTGCTGCGCTCCCGGAGTCCGATCGACGCGTCGTACTCTCGGCCGTCGACGTAAGCCGATCGCACCGCATCTTGCCCACCTCGGTCGACCTGATCGCCGGAGAGGTGCTGGGGATGGCCGGCCTGCTCGGATCCGGGCGCACTGAGCTGGCTCGTATCTTGAGCGGAGTCGACGCGACCGAGACCGGCTGGATCGTCTACGAGGGCGAACGACGCCACTTCAACGAGCCTCGGGATGCCCTCGCTGCCGGAGTTGCCTACTCGTCTGAGGACCGCAAGCGCGAGGGGATCATCGCCGAACTGTCCGTCCGCGAGAACATCCTGCTGGCGCTTCAAGCCGAGCAGGGCTGGGTGCGCCGCATCCCGCGCCGCCGCCAGGATGAACTGACGGCCAGTTGGATCGAAGCCCTCGACATTCGCCCGGCTAACCCGGATTACCCCGCCGGATTGCTCTCGGGGGGCAATCAGCAGAAGGTCATGCTGGCGCGTCTTCTGGCCCTGGCACCGCGCGCCCTCGTACTTGACGAACCGACGAGAGGCATCGATGTCGGCGCCAAAGTCGAGGTGCAGCGTTTGATCGCAGACCTCGCCACTACCGGGATGTCGGTCGTATTCATCTCGGCAGAGCTCGAAGAGGTGCTGAGGGTCAGTGATCGCATCCTCGTTCTTCGGGACCGGCAGGCGGTTGCCGAGTTGGACCCCGAGGCGGTCACCGTCGATATGCTTCTGGCCATCGTGGCCAAGGCCGATTCGGACGAGTGAGTCAACCCGTGAACCGGACGACATCATGAGCGCTGCCGACAAGCCCCTGCGCGGGGCCAACATCTTCGATGTCGCGCGTCTTGCCGGGGTCTCGCACCAGACGGTCTCGCGCGTTCTCAACGACGTGCCGGGGGTCCGCCCCGCGACGCGGCTGCGCGTCGAGCAGGCGATCACGCAATTGCGGTACAGCCCGTCGCCCGCCGCCAGGGCCTTGGTCACCCGTCGCACGCGCATGATCGGCCTGATCGCACCCAGCACGGCCGACTACGGGCCGTCGTCAATTGCCCTGCACTTCAACGACGCGGCGCGGGATGCCCGCTACGGCGTCGTGACGGTGACAGCGATCGACGCCTCGCACGAATCGGTTCGCACCGCGGTTGAGTCACTGCTCAGCCAGCGGGTCGAGGCCGTTGTCGTCATCGTCGCGGATGTCGCCGTCATCGAAAGCATTCAGAGTCTCGATGTCGGGGTGCCGGTCGTCGCCGTGACGGCGAGCCAGCGCCCTGCGCACCTGATCACCTCGATCGACCAGTACCGGGGTGCTCGCTCAGCGGTGCGCCATCTCATTGATCTCGGGCACCGACAGATCGCCCACATCATCGGGCCGCCGTCTGCTCCCGAGTCGATCGAGCGCCTGAGGGGATGGCGAGACGAGCTTGCGGCGGCGCGCTTGGTTGCCCGCGAGCCGGGTCGCGGCGACTGGACGGCGCGCAGCGGTGCCGAGTTCGGCGAGCAACTCAGTCAGGATCGTGAGACGACCGCGGTCTTCGCCAGCAACGACCAGATGGCGCTCGGAGTAATGTCGTCGCTGTTGGCGCAGGGGCGCAGCGTTCCCGGCGAAATGAGCGTCGTCGGCTTCGACGATGTTCCCGAGGCGGCGTACTTCTCGCCCGCGCTCACGACCGTCGCCCAAGACTTTGCCGCATTGGGCGCGCTCACCATGCAGCGCGTGCTGATCGCCGTCGAGGACTCAGACGCACCGGGCGAGTCGTTGCCGCTGTCGACCCGGCTGATCGTTCGAGCGTCGACGGCGCCGCCCGGAGCGCCGGCGGCGTAGCTCCAAAGATTGGGGCGTCGCATTGGCTCGCCATGTCGCCCTACTCTGTGCAGATGGGGACGATCCGTGGGTCAGGCGGAAGGCCTTTCTTGGTTTGGCGGGTGTGCTGGCCACGCTCTCCCTTGCTGGCTGCGCGCTGCTTGGAATCGCCAGCCCTGGTCATTACGACCATGTCGACGGTCTCGCGAACAAACTTGACCTGAGTTCGGTTGGCACCGTCCAGTACCAAGGCCACTACGGGCTGGGCTGGCAAGCGGACATCCCTACGTTCATCGCGATCGTCTCGGGTCCCGACGTTTCGACTCGCGTTTCGAGTGAGCTTAGTGACCAAGGGCTGAAGCCGCTCGGAGCTGAGGCTGACTCGCGGACGCTCTGGTCCAAAGGCGACGGTAATGACCACTACTTAGTCGTCGTGCGTGAGGTCAAGCCGGGTGACGAAGTCCTCGTCGGGAAGCAGCTCATTCGGGTAAACGAATCCGGAATCGCCATCAGCATTGAGTGACCCCCGAAGGGGCGTAGACGCACGCACAATGTACGACGCGGACGGAGCGGTCATTCCCACCACGGGGGGGTCTCCGTTTACATGTACGCGCCTCACTACCCTGGGCAAACGGAGTACATCGACATTCGATCAACCAACGCGACGGTCGGCGACAACTCCCCAGCGGCAATCTCAGCAATCTGCCACCAAGCAATGAAGTTCACCTTCAAGCGAACTACGGATGGAGCTGTGAATACGGTCTGGGCACCTGCCTTTGCGCCCAACTACCCGATCGGATAGCAACGCTCGAGCCCACGCCACACTGCCTACCCATCAATCTCGTCGCCCGGAGACGGGTGGCGGCCTCTTTAGAGCGCGCGATCAACACTGGTGAAGGCTGCTCGGGAGGGCTCAGCTCAGGGCCGCCTGCCTCCGGCTCAGATGCCCTGCGCGAGCCTCCAGTAGGCGGCATTCCAGCGCACCTCGCGGCTGAAACCCTCAACGGTGGTTTCTGCGTCGATGACCAAGAGTTCAACACCGGTCATCGTTGCGAAGTCGCGGATCACCTCGATGCCGAGCTGGCTGGTCATCACCGTGTGGTGCGCAGCACCCGCGGTCAGCCAGGCGGTGGCCGATGTGCGGAAGTCGGGAGCCGGTTTCCAGACCGCGCGACCCACCGGCAGCTTCGGCATGGGGTGCGGAAGCGCGACGTTCTCGACCACGTTCGCAACCAGCCGGAACCGGTCGCGCATGTCGCTCATCGCGACCACCAGGGCCGGGCCAGGGTCGGCGGTGAAGACCAGCCGCACCGGGTCGTCTTTGCCGCCGATGCCGAGCGGGTGGATCTCGAGGCTGGGCTTCGCGGTCGTCAACGCGGGGCTGACCTCGAGCATGTGGGCGCCGAGGATCAGCTCTTTGCCCGGCGTCAGGTCGTAGGTGTAGTCCTCCATGAGGCTCGCACCGCCCGGCAGTCCGGCGCCCATGACGGATGCCGTGCGCACCAGGATCGCTGTCTTCCAGTCGCCCTCTGCGCCGAAGCCATAACCGTCTGCCATCAGGCGCTGCACCGCCAAGCCGGGCAGCTGCTTCAGCGCGCCGAGGTCTTCGAAGTTGGTGGTGAAGGCCGTGAAGTCGCCAGCCTCGAGGAAGGCGCGCAGGCCGGCCTCGATACGCGCTCCATCACGCAGCGACTCGTGACGCGCGCCGCCAGGGAGCAGCTCCGGTGCGACGTCGTAGGCCTCGAGGTACTCGGCGACCAGCTCATCGACTGCTGACTCAGAGACCGAAGCCACGGCATCCGCCAAGTCGTTGACGCCCCAGGTGTTGACCTGCACGCCGAAGCGCAGCTCGGCCTCGGTCTTGTCGCCTTCTGTGACCGCGACGTAGCGCATGTTGTCGCCGAAGCGGGCGAGCTTCATGCCCTGCGTCGCCGACCGGCCGGCCGCGGCGCGGCTCCATGCGCCGACGCGCGCCGCGACCTCCGGAT
>JBDUBG010000162.1:0-7453 GCA_040004215.1 Pseudolysinimonas sp.
GCTACCTGAGCTTCACCGAGCCGTTCAGCGCGGTGCTGAACCAGGGCATGGTGCTCATGGACGGCTCCAAGATGTCGAAGTCGAAGGGCAATCTGGTCGAGTTCGCATCGGAGTTGGCCGCCCACGGAGCCGACGCACTGCGCCTGACAATGGCGTTCGCCGGACCCCCGGAAGACGACATCGACTGGGCGGATGTCTCACCGACCGGTTCTGCCAAGTTTTTGGCCCGCGCGTGGCGGATCAGCGGCGAAGTCACGTCGGTACCGGAGGTCGACTGGAAAGGCGGCGACACTGCGCTGCGACGTCAGACCCACCGGCTGCTGGCAGATGCTCCCGGGCTGCTCGAGGCGTTCAAGTTCAACGTGGTTGTTGCTCGGCTCATGGAGCTGGTCAATCTCATCCGCAAGACCATTGATTCGGGTCCCGGGGCTGGCGATCCTGCCGTCCGCGAGGCGATCGAGGTCGTTGCCGTCGTGCTGAGCCTGTTTGCTCCGTACACGGCCGAAGACATGTGGGAGCGGCTCGGTTACGAGCCCGGAGTGGCTTTCGCCGGGCTGCGCAAGCCGGATCCGACCCTGCTGGTCGAAGACTCGATCACCGCGATCGTGCAGGTCGACGGCAAGGTGCGCGACCGTCTCGAGGTGGCGCCGGCGATCTCTGCCGACGAACTCGAAAAGCTGGCCAGAGCGTCGGATGCTGTGGTGCGCTCGATCGGCGACCGCGAGATTGTCAATGTGATTGTGAAGGCTCCACGCGTCGTCAACATCGCGACGAAGGGATAGTTGCTCACAACTGGCACGGTGCCGCGTCGCGCGGTCTGCCGTACTGCCTAGCCTTCGGGCATGAGTTCGGCTCCGACTCCCGATGCACGCCGCGCCCGCGTGCGGGTGGGGGTCGGGGCCGCGCTCATCCTGGTGCTGGTGGGGCTCGGCTGTGCCGTGTTCATCACGGCGATCACGCCGCACGGCGCGTCGTCGGTGGTGGCGCCGTCTGCCCTGCCGAGGTCCGGCTCGCCAGGGCAGTCCGGGCAGTCCGGGCAGTCCACGTCACCCGGGTCGCACGGCGCCGTGATCTACGTGCACATTCTCGGGCAGGTCAACGATCCGGGTCTTTACTCCCTGCGCGACGGTGACCGGGCGGTGGATGTCGTGGCAGCAGCAGGGGGGCTCACCGCGTCGGCAGATCCCGCGGCCCTCAACCTCGCACGATTCCTCAGCGATGGGGAGCAGATCGTCGTGCCGGCGGTCGGAGAAGCATTGCCCGCCTCTGCGGCAGTCGCAGGCACGACGATCCCCGGCAAGGTGAACATCAACACCGCAGACGAGCCGACGCTCGAGACGCTGCCGCGAGTCGGACCGGCAATGGCGGCGCGCATCCTGGCGTGGCGGGCGTCGAACGGCCGCTTCACCGCCGTCGAAGACCTGATGAGCGTTTCGGGCATCGGCGAGAAGACTTTCGAGGGGTTGAAAGACCTGGTCACCACGTGAGCGAGTCGAGCCCGGGTGCGCACGACGGCATGCTCGCGCGGGTTCTCGGCGAGATGTCATCTCGCCCGGCGATCGCCGACCTTCGGCTGCTTCCGGTGACCGTTGCAGCCTGGCTGGGTGCTGGTATTGCCATCGCGGCGCCAGCCTCGGGGTGGACAGTGCTCACTTCCGTGGCGCTGTGGGGTGCGGCAGCAGTGTTGGCTCTTGCCCGGCTGCCGGGCTCGTGGCGAGGGCTCGTGGTGCTGGCACTGGCGGGGGGAGCGCTCGCGATCACCTCGGTGGTGGCCCAATCCGGTGCTCGCGCACCGTCGGTGTTGACTGAGGCAGCCCACGCGGGTCGATCCGTCGAACTGGTCGTGGCGGTATCGGGGCGCGCAGCCGACGGGCGGATCGCCGCCACCACCCAGACCGCGCGGGTCGCCGGCACCACCATCGTGGTCTCGACTCCTGTGCTGCTGTTCGGTGAACCAGGCGACGACATCATTCGGGGCGCCAGGATCGGGAGCCTGCTGCGGGTCGCCGGCACCCTGCAGGCGGCAGACCCGGGAGAGGATGTCGCGTTCCTGGTGTTCCTGCGTGGTGACGCGGCGCGGGCTGGTGCCCCACCCCCACTGCTGGCCGCGGCGGATGTGGTGCGGCGCGACTTTCGGGAGGCGGCATCCGGGCTCCCAGGCGATGGGGGCGCCCTGCTGCCTGGACTCGCGATCGGCGACACCAGTTCGGTGAGCGCCACCCTCGACGATGCAATGAAGACATCAAGCTTGAGCCACCTCACGGCGGTCTCGGGGGCGAACTGCGCAATCGTGGTCGGTTTGGCGCTCGCCCTCGGCGCCGCGGTCGGCTTGCCTCGACTGGTGCGCTTGGGCGCTGCGGCGCTCGTGCTTGCAGGCTTCGTGGTTGTTGTGACTCCAGAGCCGAGCGTGATCCGCGCTGCTGTGATGGCGGCTGTGGCGTTGATCGCGCTGGCCAGTGGTCGCGCCGCCCGCGGTCTTCCGCTGCTGTGTGTCGCGGTGCTGGTGCTGCTGGTGATCGATCCGTGGTTGTCGCGTAGCTATGGGTTTGCGTTGTCGGTGCTGGCAACGGGCGGCTTGCTACTGCTGGCGCGACCGCTGGCCGAGGTCATGGCGCGGGTTCTGCCCCGCGGACTCGCGCTGGTGCTCGCTGTGCCGCTCGCTGCGCAACTTGCCTGCCAGCCGGTCCTGCTGATGCTGAACCCATCCCTGCCGCTCTATGGGGTCGCCGCGAATCTGCTGGCCGAGCCTGCCGCGGCGCCTGTCACGGTGCTGGGGCTGATCGCCTGCGTTGCCGCACCGGTCCTTCCTCCGGTAGCCACGGTGTTCGCCGCCCTGGCCTGGCTGCCGGCAAGCTGGATCGCGGCGGTCGCGACCTTCTTCGCGGGGCTTCCCGGCGCGCGGGCTCCCTGGCCAACCGGGGTCGTCGGCATTCTGCTGCTCACCACGCTCACCGTCGCAGCCCTGATCGCGACGCTCGGCGGGGTTCCGCCGCCGGTGACGCGGGCGGCTCGAGCCGCCCTCGTCGTCGCGTTCGTCGGCTACCTCGCGACCCTGGCCGGCTCGCAACTCGTCGAGAACGTCACCCGACCCGCTGATTGGCAGTTCGCGCTGTGTGACGTCGGGCAGGGCGACGCGACGATCATCCGCAGCCAGGGGGTGATCGCGCTCGATGACACCGGGCGGGAGCCGGCCCGTCTGCAGCATTGCCTAGATGAACTGGGCATCACGCACATCAACCTGTTGGTGCTCACCCACTACGACCTCGATCATGTCGGCGGCGTCTCTGCCGTGTATGGCAAGGTCGATCGCGCGCTGATCGGGCCACCGAGCGACCCCGGTGACGAACGAATCGCCTCCGAGCTTCGCGCGAACGGCGCCGAGGTCGATCAGGTGAGCCGTGGCGAGACCGGGATGCTCGGCGAGTTGCGCTGGGACGTGCTCTGGCCGCCCCAGCGCGGGGTGGAGCCGGGTAATCCGGCAAGTGTCACCATCCAGGTCACCCCGACAGGAGCCTGTCTGCGGGGCTGCCTCAGCGGCATCCTGCTCGGAGACCTCGGCGAAGAGTCACAGGCTCGACTGCTCGGCACCGGCCAGGTGCACCAGGTCGACGTCGTGAAGGTTGCCCATCATGGCTCGGCCGACCAGGCGGCGCGACTCTACGAAACGCTTCACGCCACCGTCGGACTAATCGGAGTCGGCGCGGACAACAGCTACGGCCACCCCACCGCGAAACTGCTCGGCATTCTGGCGGCCGTCGGAACGCGACCACTGCGCACCGATCTCGACGGTCTCACGCTCGTGGCGGCTGGAGTGCGGGTCAGCGAGGTGCGCGTCTGGACTGAGAAGCCGGAAGACGTGGTGCGCGACGCGGAGCTCACCGGCGCGGGGACGCTCGCGACGCCAAGCGCCACGTCAACCCCTGCGCCGCTCCCTGCCCGCCGCCCTGCGCCGCCCGCTGTCCCGGGTGGCGGTTAGGCTCGACGCGTCGTCGAAAGACGTGATGAGAGGAACAGGATGGCGCGACCGACCGGCAGGGCGACGCCCACCCCGAAGGCGGCGATTCCGCAGCTCGCATGGGACGCAGTGCGTCCGGCGCCCGTCGTGCTGGTGAGCGGCACCGAGACCGTTCTGGCTGACCGCGCGATCAGACAGTTGCGCGACATCCTGAAGGCCGAAGATCCGTCGCTCGAGGTCTCAGACATCGACGCTGGCAGTTACGCGCCGGGCCAGTTGATCACGCTGGCGAGTCCAAGTCTGTTCGGTGAACCTCGACTGCTCCGAGTTGAGAACGTCGAGAAGAGCAGCGACGCCTTCCTTGAGGAAGCCCTGGCCTACCTCGCGATGCCAGCCGACGACACCTATCTGGTTCTCCGGCACGCAGGCGGTGTGCGGGGCAAGAAGCTGCTCGACGCGATTCGCGCCGGGTCCGGGGGTGGCATCGAGATCGTCTGCGCCGAGTTGAAGCGTGACAGCGACAAGTTTGATTTCGTGGCGGCCGAGTTCGCTGCGGCCCGACGTCGCATCACCGGGGGAGCCCAGCGTGCGCTGGTAGTGGCATTTAGCGACGACCTGGCCGAGCTGGCTGCCGCCTGCCAGCAGCTGCTCGCCGACGCCAGCGACGAGATCACCGAGGCCATCGTTGACCGCTACTACGCCGGCCGGGTCGAGACCACAGCCTTTGCTGTCGCCGACGCTGCGATCGCCGGCCGCCACGGAGAAGCCCTCGGGCTGCTGCGGCACGCGCTCGCATCAGGGGCAGATCCGGTGCCGATGGTCGCCGCGTTCGCCAGCAAGGTGCGCACGATGGCCAAGCTGTCAGGTCAGCGTGGCAGCTCGGGCGAACTCGCCTCGCGGTTCGGTCTCGCGCCATGGCAGGTCGATCGAGCTCGGCGCGATCTCCAGGGATGGACGGATGCTGGCCTCGGCCGCGCGATCGAAACCCTGGCTGCGACCGACGCGCAGGTCAAGGGCGGTGGCCGCGATCCGGTCTACGCCCTCGAAAAGCTGGTCGAGTCGATCAGCGCCCGAGGCGAGCGCTAACGGCGCAGCACGGCAACGGATCCACTCCTGTCAGGAACGGCGACTGCGTCGCCGGATACCCCGTGGACATGAGTGAAGCCCCTGGCGCTTGGCGTCAGGGGCTTCTTCGTGCGGCCGAAGCCGACGACGATTGTTAGAGCGCAGCTACCTGCTTGGCGATTGCGCTCTTCTTGTTGGCGGCCTGGTTGGCGTGGATGACGCCCTTCGAGGTGGCCTTGTCGAGCTTCTTGGTCGCCAGCTTGAGGGCGACGCCCGCCTTGGTCTTGTCGCCGGTGGCGATTGCGGCGTGGGTGGCGCGGATGGCGGTCTTGAGCTCGCTCTTGACCGCTTTGTTGCGCTCCTGAGCCTTCTTGTTGGTGCCGATGCGCTTGATCTGCGACTTGATGTTGGCCATGAAGTATCTAACTTTCGTTACGTGGAAGGTGGGATGTGCCGGGATGGGAGCCAGCCTGATGAACGCTAGGGCTCCTCCGGCCAATCGCGTGGTGGGAAAACCACACGCAAACCAAGGGTCAACGTTACCAGGCCAGCGGGGCGTCAGCAATCGAGAAGAATGCCTCACCGGGATCGAGGGCACGTCGAATGCGCTCGAGGAAGTCCTCCGTCATCGGCGGGAGCTCGTCGAGCGGGAACCAAGCTGCCTCCAGCGCCTCGCCATCCGCTGGCCGCGGGTCACCACTGAGATGGCGGCAGAGAAAAATGACGTCCAAATACTGTGAGCGATCGCCGTTCGGGTAGACGACCGGCGCGGTGACGTTGATGCCAGCCAGCCGCTCGACACGAATCACCACGTCTGCCTCCTCACGCGCTTCGCGTGCTGCAGCGACTGCCGGTTGCTCTCCCGGGTCGATGATCCCCGTCACCGGAGCCCATTCCCCGGTGTCCGAGCGACGAATCAGCAGCAGGCGCTCGCCGTGCTCGTCGGTAATGACGGCGGTGATCCCTGAGAGCCAGAGTGGATCAGTGCCGATCTTCTCCCGCAGGCGAAGAACGAACTCGGGGACCGGCATGCGTCCCACGTTAGCCTGGAGCATGCCGTCGATCGCCCCGCACATCCCCTCGGTGCCCGGCTCCGGTATCCGGCGCATCTATGAGATCGCTGCCGAGCTCGATGGCGTGATCTCGCTCGGCGTGGGGGAGCCTGACGTGCCGATTGCGCCGCACATCGCGGCTGCAGCGAAGGCTGCCTGGGATCGCGACGACACGAACTACAACCCGAACGGCGGCATCCTGCCGTTGCGACGCGCGATCGTCGACAAGCTGGTCGCCGAGAACGGCATCGCCGCCGAAGTTGAGCAGGTCTGGGTGACGAGTGGCGGCACGCAGGCGATCCACCTGGCGATGCAACTGCTGCTCGCCGCCGGTGATGAGGTGCTGGTGCCCGACCCGGGCTACACGATCTTCCCGATGAACGCGCGGATGCTCGACGCGCATCCGGTTCCGTATTCGCTGACGCCCGAACGCGGTTTTCGCCCCAGCATCGATGAGCTGGAAGCCCTGGTGACGCCCCGCACGCGGATGCTGATCGTCAACTCCCCGTCGAATCCGCTCGGCGCCGTGTTCCCTCGCGAGGTACTCGAAGAACTGCTTGCGTTCGCCCGCCGTCACGACCTTTGGATCCTCAGCGACGAGGTGTACGAGCGCTTCGTCTGGGGCGAGCCTCACATCAGTCTCGCGGCTTTGGAGGCCGAGTCGAACACGTCGGATGCCGGTGGCGGCATCGAGCGGGTGTTCAGCGTGTTCTCGTTCTCGAAGACCTATGCGATGACCGGCATACGGGTCGGATACCTAGTGACGCCACCCGGTCTCGCGGCGACGATGCGCACGTTGCAGGAGGCGTCGATCAGTTGCGTCGCGATGCCGAACCAGTTCGCGGCGCTGGCCGCGCTCCAGGGTGAGCAGTCGCACGTGGCCGACGCTGCGGCCCACTACCGCGCGAACTACCTGACCGCCGCCGCCGCGCTGACGGCACGCGGCATCCGGTATCTCGAACCGACGGGCGCCTTCTACCTGTGGGTGGATGTCTCGCACGCAAGCGACGGAGACGTGGCGGCTTGGGCCGAGCATCTGCTGCTGCACGAGCGGGTGGCGGTCGCACCCGGCAGCGCCTTCGGGCGCTCCGGTGAGGGGTGGATCCGGTTGTGTCTCGCCGCTACCGAGGCCGACCTGCTCGCCGGCATCTCCACGTTGCCCATCGGCCCTGGCGGTCGTGACGAAAGCGAGCGCCTCAGTTAGCTCGTGAGCGCCTGCGCACAGCGATCGCCGCGAGCGCGAGTCCCGCGAACAGCAGCCCAAAGGCGATCAGCAATGTGGGAGTGGTTGGCACGCCGGTGGCCGCCAACGCCGGGGCAGTCGCGGTGAAGTCGAACGTCTGCGGGTTCGGAACCGATCCTGAGAACTGCAGCGTGTAGG
>JBDUBG010000431.1:0-2230 GCA_040004215.1 Pseudolysinimonas sp.
CGCGGCGGGCCACCGCTCCATCCCCGATTGAAAGGAAGAATCATGAGCACCATCAAGAACGACGTCAACAACCTGAAAGACGAGGCACTCGACCGCGCGAAGGCTGCCCAGTCGGCGGGAGTGCTGAATCCCATCGAGGCTCTGCACCGCGCAGGCGTCAAGAGCGAGTGGGCATACCTCGGCGGCTTCGTGTCCATCGTGATCAGCCTCGGCACCTGGCTTGCATCGCGTGCCAATAAGAACGACGACAAGGCGCAGTCGGATCGCTGGGGCATCTTCGTCGGACACTGGGCTCCGACGTTCTTCGCGATCGGTCTCGCGCTGAAGCACGAGGAGCGCTGACCTCGCGCGGATCGCTCTCCGAGATCCGTTCCCTGTTTCGCCCTGCGGCATGAGCTGTCGTAAAGAGGGGTAGGTTCAGCACTACGGGCCGCGCTGGGCGTCCGCGACCCGATTGAACGGACGGGGCTCGGTGGGAACTCTCTTTTACGGTGCATCACGGCTGCCGATCCGGATCGACGACCGCATCCTCGCCCATCTCAAAGCGGTGGTGACCGCGAAGATGAGACGGGGCGAGGGCTTTCTCATTTCCTGGTCAGATTCGGCAGAAGTGGGTCACGGCAGAAGCTCGGTCTGGGTTCATCCGACCTGCGACCTGCACTACAAGTTCGATGGCGGAAAGCCACCCAAGCTTGACCCGGCGCTGCTCGAAGAGATGAACGTCGAGTCCATTCAGGCACGCGGCATCGAGCTCACCGACGCCACCTTGGCGCACAGCCCGCACGGCCGCTGAGCTGGGGCGAAAGATGGGAACACTGTTCTACGGCGGTGACCGCACGCCGATCCGGATCGACGACCGTATTCTCGCGCACCTGCGCCCGATCGCGACCGCCAAGCTGCGCCGCCGCGAAGGTTTCCTGCTCTCGTGGACCGATTCCATCTCGATCGGCGACGGACAGAGTTCGGTATGGATACACCCGGCTTGCGAGCTGCATTACAAGTTCGACGGCTCGCAGCCGACCCAGCTCGACGCGACGCTGCTGGAGCGACTCAACGTCGAATCGATCAGGGCACGCGGCATCGAGCTGGCCGAGGCGACGCTGGCGCACCCGGTCGACTAGTGCTGAGCGCTACCGCCTGATCGCTCTGCGCCGGCGACGTGCTCCGCAACTTCGGTCACATGCAGCAGGATCCCGTGCTCCGGGAGCAGGATCGGCATCGGCAGGCCCGCATCACGCAGGAAGGCCCCAGACCCCACAATCGAGTTCACCGTCCAGTCCATGGTGTTGTGTTGCTGGAACGGCATCTCGCCCGTCGGGAAGATGATCGCGACGCGGTAGAGCTTGGCTGCATCCAGTCCCGGAAGACCGATCCGGCCCGGTAGCTCGTCACGCGCGCTCCTCATGCAGACGAATGAATACAGGGCCTCACGTCCATCTCGCGCGACGGTGCCCTGGAGCAGGTGCGCGTCGTCATGAAGGTCCGCGTGAACCGCGACACCGCGGTGGATGAGGGAGCGATGCTGCTTGTAGATCAGGATCGCGGCCTGGAGTTCGGCGAACTGGGCCTCATCGAGCTCGCGGACATCCCACTCGACACCGAAATGACCGAACAGCGCTGTAATGGCTCGGAACGAGAGTGAGTGCACACGAGCGGTGGTGTGAGACCTCGTGGGACCGACGTGGGTGCCCACAAGTTCAGGGGGCAGGAGGGACTGAGTCCAACGTTGGATGGTTTGACGCTCGAGGGCGTCGTTGCAGTCGGATGCCCACACCCGATCCGTGCGCTCCAGCACCGCCAAATCGACGCGCCCGCCTCCCGACGAACAGCTTTCGATTTCGACCTCAGGATGCGCGCGTTTGAGCGCGTCGAACAGTCGGTAGCTCGCCA
This sequence comes from Pseudolysinimonas sp., assembly GCA_040004215.1. Lineage (GTDB taxonomy): Bacteria > Actinomycetota > Actinomycetes > Actinomycetales > Microbacteriaceae > Lysinimonas. The sequence goes on from JBDUBG010000431.1 coordinate 1,891, forward strand.
GGAGTTGACGGTGCCCAGATGCAGCGCCGTCGTGGCCCATTTCGACCAGATCTCGATTTTGATCCCATTTGAGGTAGGAAATCCGGTGCTCCGAAAGGAGCGCATCGAGTTGGCTGTAGACGTGCTGCCACGCCTCGGGGTTCACCAGGTCAAGAACTTGTTGATGCCGCCACTCGACGGGCAGTCGATTGCCGGGTCCGCTGATCCATTCGGGATGCTCACGAATGACCGCTGAGTCTTCATTGACCATTTCCGGTTCCACCCAGAGCCCGAACTCCATTCCCTGGCTGATCACCTCATCGATCAGCGGATCGAGTCCTGCGGGCCACACGTCACCATC
>JBDUBG010000267.1:0-2230 GCA_040004215.1 Pseudolysinimonas sp.
CAGTCGATGGGGAAGTCGCACCGACGAATGGAGAGAGAAGTGACTGCTGCACAGAATGTGCGTGCTCAGGCACGCGGAGTGGTGTTCATCCACTCTGCTCCGAGCGCGCTCCGGCCCCACGTCGAGTGGGCTGCTGGTCGTGCCCTCGGGCGCCCTGTGAACTTCGACTGGCGAGCGCAGCCAGTGCTGCCGGGCGCCCACCGCACCGAGTATTACTGGGAGGGCAAGGTCGGAACCGGCGCGGCAATCGCGTCCGCGTTGCGTGGCTGGGAGCACCTTCGCTACGAAGTCACTGAAGACGCAGCCCCCGGGAGCGACGGTGGCAGGTGGTTGCACACTCCCGAGCTCGGCATCTTCTTCGCCCAGACCGACACGGTCGGCAATGTTGTCATTCCCGAGGACCGCATCCGCTTCGCGATGGAGACGGCCGGGTCTGACGCCTTCGAGTTGCACCGCGAGTTGCGACTCGCCCTCGGCCAGGCCTGGGACGACGAGCTTGAGTCATTCCGGCATGCCAGTGAAGACAGCCCCGTGGTGTGGCTGCACAAGGTCGGCTGAGGCTCAGCCATGGGCCGACACGTACTATCCAGAACAGTGGGTACCAACCCACGCATCGTGACGAGACCGAGGGCAGAGGGTCACGATGAGCCGCGGGGGCGGTTGTTTGATGGGATGGACACCGAGCAGGCAATGGTGTTCCTGGAGTATCTGGCCGCGGCCAAGGCGCGGCGTAAGAGGGTCGTCGAACTCGCCTGAACGAGAGTGCGGATGCTGCCGGTCGCGACGCTAAGCGTCGTAGCTGCGAACCGCGAGTACCGCGTTGTGACCGCCGAAGCCGAACGAGTTCGAGATCGCGAGCTGCGGGCCATCTCCGAGCGGCTGCGCCTCGCCCCCGACTGACAACGGGATCTCGGGATCGCGCGCGGTCAGGTTGATCGTCGGCGGAGCGAGACGGTTCTTGACGGCGAGGATGGCGAAGATCGCCTCCAGCGCGCCCGTGCCGCCCAGCAGATGGCCGGTGGCTGCCTTTGTGGCCGATACCGGGATGTCGTGCACCCGGTCACCGAACACGGCCAGCAGCGCCTTGTACTCGGCAATGTCGCCGACCGGCGTGCTCGTCGCGTGTGCGTTGATATGGGTGACCTCGTCGACCGTCGCTCCCGCTTGTTCGAGGGCGGCGCGCACCGCGCGAGAGGCACCCCAGCCCTCGGGATCGGGCGCCGTGATGTGGTACGAGTCGCTCGTGACCCCGCCGCCGGCGATCTCGGCGTAGATGTGAGCTCCGCGAGCCAGGGCATGTTCTTCGGTCTCGAGCACGAGGGCCGCGGCGCCCTCGCCCATGACAAAGCCATCACGCGTCACGTCGTATGGCCGGGAGGCGGTCGCGGGATCGTCATTGCGCTTGCTCAGCGCCTGCATCGACGCGAAGGAAGCCAGCGTGATCCCGTGGATGCACGACTCAGAGCCGCCCGCCACGATCATGTCGGCGTAGCCGGCCTGCAGATGGTCGTACGCATTGGCGATCGACTCGGTGCTCGAGGCGCACGCGGACACGTCGGTGCGAGCGAACGCCCGCGCGTTGAGGCTCATCGACACCGCTGCAGCTGCCGCGTTCGGCATGAGCATCGGCACCGTCATCGGGAGAACCCGACGCGGGCCCTTCTCTTTGAGCGTGTCCCAGGCATCGAGGAGCGTCCAGAGGCCACCGATACCGGTTGCCCACTCGACGCCGAGACGTTCTGGTTCGATCTCGGGAGCTCCGGCATCCGCCCAGGCCTCACGGGCCGAGATGAGGGCGAACTGGCTGACCGGGTCGAGACGCTTGATCTCAATGCGCTCGAGGACCTCTTCGGGTCGCACCCGGGCCTCCGCAGCGAAGGTGACGGGCAACTCAAGTTCGGCCACCCAGGGCTGGCTGAGGCTGTGTGCGCCGGATTCTCCGGCCAGCAGGCCGCTCCAGCTCTCGGGCGCAGTGCCTCCGATGGGCGACGACGCGCCGATTCCGGTGACAACGATCTTCTTGGTCATTCGATCTTTCTCCCGTGGAAGAACCCGGCGAGCGCCGGGCGAAGGGCGGGGGAGCGGCAAGCGCTCCCCGCCCGATGCCTACTGCAGTGCTCTAGCTCTGCGCTGTGACGATGAAGGTGACGGCGTCTCCAACGGTCACCAGGTTCTTGACCTCTTCGTCGGGAATCTTGACGTCGAACTTCTCTTCGGCGTTGACGACGAT
>JBDUBG010000336.1:0-2219 GCA_040004215.1 Pseudolysinimonas sp.
TGCCAGAACAATCAGTGGGCGATCTCGGAGCCGGTGCGGGTGCAGAGCCGCACCGAGATCGTCGATCGTGCCGCCGGGTTCGGCATCCCCGGCATCCAGGTTGACGGCAATGACGTGCTCGCGGTGCTCGCGGTGACGCGTTCGGCGATCGAACGGGCACGTCGGGGCGACGGCCCGACCTTCATCGAGGCCGTGACATACCGGATGGGGCCGCACACCACCGCAGACGACCCCACCCGCTATCGGCCGGCCGACGAGCTCGCGGAGTGGGCGGCCAAGGATCCGCTGGCGCGGGTAGCCGCGCACCTGCGCGAGGTCGGCACTCTCGACCAAGCGGCCGAGGCCGAGATCGCGGCTGCCGCCGATGCGGTGGCCGCCGAGCTGCGCGCTGGCTGCATCGCGATGCCGGATCTGCCCTCGAGTGCTCTTTTTGATCACGTGTACGTCGACGCGCATCCGCGCATCGACGAGCAGCGCGCGGCGCACGAGGCGTACCTCAGGATGCTGTCGTGAGCACCGCATCCCTGACCATGGGTGCGGCGATCAACGCCGGCCTGCGGCGCGCGATGGAAGACGACGACCGTGTCGTGGTCATGGGCGAAGACGTCGGCAAGCTCGGCGGCGTGTACCGCGTGACCCAGGGCCTGCAAGAGACCTTCGGCGACCGTCGCGTGATGGATACCCCGCTCGCCGAGTCGGGCATCATCGGCACCGCGATCGGCCTGGCATATGCCGGCTATCGACCGGTCTGCGAGATCCAGTTCGACGGATTCATCTACCCGGCGTTCGACCAGATCGTCAGCCAGGTGGCCCGGCTGCACTCCCGCACGCGGGGAGCGGTGAAGGTGCCACTGACGATTCGCGTCCCCTTTGCAGGAGGGATCGGCGCCGCCGAGCATCACTCCGACTCGCCCGAGGCGCTCTTCATCCACACCTCGGGCCTGCGCGTCGTGAGTGTCAGCGATCCAGCCGATGCCTACGCAGTGATCCGCGAGGCGATCGCGAGCGACGATCCGGTGCTCTACTTCGAGCCGAAGCGGCGGTACCACCTGAAGGGTGAGGTCGATCTCGACGCTGCGCCGAATGCGGTGCGCGCGATGGATCACGCCCGCATCGTTGCGCCTGGCACCGACGTGACTCTGGTGGCATACGGCGGTCTCGTGCAGACGGCGCTTGCCGCCGCGACCGCTGCTCAGGCGGAGGGGATTTCGATCGAAGTGATCGACCTGCGCTCGTTGTCGCCCATCGACTTCGACACGGTGGTCGCCTCGGTGGAACGCACTGGACGGCTGGTCGTCGCGCACGAGGCGTCGCAGACCGCTGGACTCGGGGCCGAGATCTGCGCCGCCGTCACCGAACGCTGCTTCTACAGTCTCGAGCACGCGCCGGTGCGGGTGACCGGGTTCGACATCCCGTTCCCGCCGGCCAAGCTCGAGAAGCATCACATCCCCGATCTCGATCGGATTCTCGATGGAGTGGATCGCGCACTCGACCGCCCGAACTCTCTTCAAGATCGGGGCTGGTGACCGTGGCGCTGCGCGAGTTTCGTCTTCCCGATCTCGGGGAGGGCCTGACCGAGTCCGAGATCGTGGCCTGGAAGGTTGCCGCCGGCGATCACATCGAGTTGAACCAGGTGATTGCCGAGGTCGAGACCGCGAAGGCGGTTGTTGACCTCCCGTCGCCGTTCGCCGGTGTCGTTGCCCAGCTGATGGTCGAGGCGGGAGTGGTGGTGTCGGTCGGCGCTCCGATCATCAGCTTCGAGGTCGCGGATGCCGCTGGGGCAACCGGCGATGACGCCGAGGCTGCGCCACCGAACCTGGTCGGCTACGGCGCCGCGCCGGAATCGACCTCCGGTCGCAGGCCGCGCAACTTCGGATCGGAGCGTGTCGAAGCGCCCGTTGCTGCCGAGACCGTGACGGCACCCGCGACGGCACCGGTGACCCGCCGCCGCGCGGCACCGCCGGTTCGCCTTCTCGCGCGCCAGCTGGGTATCTCGCTCGACGATGTCGAGGGGACGGGCGACAAGGGGCTCATCACGCGGTCCGACCTCGAGAAGGCTGGCGGCTCGCCGGCACGCGTCGGCACCCGGGCTGCGTCAACCGACGACTCGACCCTGATCCCGGTCAGCGGCGTGCGCAAGCTGACCGCGCAGGCCATGGTTGCGAGTGCGTTCACCGCGCCGCACGTCACTGTCTTCATGCAGCTCGACGTGACGCCGA
>JBDUBG010000445.1:0-2218 GCA_040004215.1 Pseudolysinimonas sp.
GGTCGGTGAGTCGGCGCTGCTGCGCCTCGAGGCGCTCGAGATCGACCTGACGGTCGCTGATCGCCGTTTCGATCGCGATCAGGTTGGTCGTGTCGGTGGCGGTAGCCTCCAACTGCAGCAGACGAGTGACAGAGGCACGCAGCGCGTCGATGCGCGCAGCGAGATCCTGGGTCTCGGTCGTCACGTCAGTAGCGTCGATTGCGACCTGGTCGGCGCGACCGAGCTTCTTGAGCGCGTCGAGAGTGGCAGTCAGTTTCGCGGCGGGAATGCGCAGCAGGAGCGTTGCACTGCCTCGGTCGCCGTTCGTCGCGGCATTCTCGGTGCGCCCGTCGACGCGGCCCCCCGCCGCCTCAACGATCGAGACCGCCTTGCCGGCCGCCGCAAGGGGGTTCTCGGCGGTGACCGTCACCGTGCCGGTGACGACGACCGAGCGATCCGCCTTCGAGGCGTTTCCGTCATTCGCCTTGACGGCCGAGCCGTTTGCGGCGTCCGGAGCGACGGCTTCGGACTGGTGAGAACCGCCGTTAGTCGAGAAGCCGGGGGCCGAACTGGAGGCTCCAGCCGAGCATCCGGCCAACGACAGGGCGGCGATCAGCAGCACGCTGCCAATCAGAACAGGACGCGGTGTGCGGGTCATACTGACGACGCTAGGCAGAATCGCGATCCCGCACAGCCCAACGTTCATCACGATTCGATCGTCACGCTCACGATTCGATGACGGGCTCACCTGAAGACTGCCTGGCAGCCCTGAGGGATGTCCGGGCGCACAGCTACCGTCGGGGTGAACAATGCAGCGGATCTGCTGCATCCGTGAGCGGCTCACAAGCCGCGCGACGAGGGGAGCAGTCATGGGATTCATTGACGATGCCAAGGACGTTGCGGAAGAAGCCGGCCACAAGGTCGGGGAAGCCGCGCACGACGCGAAAGAGAGCGTCGACGACAAGGTCGACGAGATGAAGGCAGACGCCAACGTCAAGAAAGCCGAAGCCGAGCGCGATTCGGTCGAACGCAAGAACGAGGTCAAGGAGCAGCTCCGCGAGAGCTGATCCCGTAGCCTGAGCAACATGGGGTGGCTGAGCGGACTCTTCCGACGGCCACCCCTTTTGCATGTCGCGATCGACGAGGGCAGTGGCCCGCCGGTCGTGATGATCCATGGGATCGCGTCCTCGTCAGTGACGTTCGAGAATGTCGTTCCACTGATCGAGGGCAGCCATCGCGTGATCGCGATCGATCTGCTCGGATTCGGCGACTCACCTGCACCGACCGACGCGAACTACACCATCGAGGACCACGTCGCGGCGCTGACCCGCACGATCAACTCGCTCCGGCTTCGCACGCCGTTTGTGCTCGTCGGGCATTCGATGGGCTCGTTGATCGCTATTCGTTACGCGGCGGTCCGTCGTGCGCGGTTGCGTCGGCTCGTGCTGGTCAGTCCGCCGATCTACCTCGCTCCCGGCGCGATTGGCGACCCGCGGGACCGGGCCGCTGCTGGGCTGTACCTGCGTCTGTACGAGTACCTGCGCAACAACAAAGACTTCACGATTCGTGCCGCAGCCGGGCTGGCGCGACTCTCGCCCATCAAGAACTTGCTCGTCGTCTCTGAACAGAACTGGCGCCCCTTCATGCTCTCGCTGAAGAACTCGATCGAGTCGCAGACCTCCGTCAGCGACCTGGCCGCCGTGTCGGTGCCGGTCGACGTCATCTATGGGTCGCTGGATCCGCTGCTGACCCCGTCTGGCATCCGCGTCATCGCACAGCTGCGTGGCGTCACCGTGCACCGGGTTGAGGGCGGCGATCACGTTATTCGCTCGAGAATGGCACGCGAGGTCGCCACCGCGATCGACTGATCGATCTCTATAGGCTTTGAGGTATGGATCAACGCACCCTTGGCCGCACCGCTCGCACCGTCTCCGTCATCGGCCTTGGCACCTGGCAGCTTGGCGCGGACTGGGGAAACGTCTCAGAGCTCGACGCCCGAGCCGTGCTGGATGCCTCGCACCGTGCCGGGGTTACCTTCTTCGACACGGCAGACGTCTATGGCGACGGCCGCAGTGAGACGATCATCGGCGCATGGCGGGCCGGGTTGTCAGAGGCCGAACGCGGCGAGATCACCATCGCCACCAAGATGGGCCGTCGGCTGGATCAGCTGCCCGAGAACTACTCGGCCGCCAACTTTCGGGCATGGACCGACCGCTCGCGCACGAACCTCGGCATGGAC
>JBDUBG010000150.1:0-7371 GCA_040004215.1 Pseudolysinimonas sp.
GGATCAGATGGTTTTTGGCGTCCAAGATCACGTAGTGATCGGTGCTCACCGACCGTGCGACAACCAACTTCGCGATCTGTTGGCTGCGCCAGCCAATCGTCGCTGGCAGGTTAGGAACGAGGTCTTCCGTGCGAACGATGGTCACCAGATCCGCGAGCAATCCGTAGGCGACCAGCAGATGGGCTTGGCGACGTCGGGACATCCGGCGCCAACCGTTATCGATCACGATGATCGAGGCGGTGGCATCCGGGTCCAGATAGAGCGCGAGAGACCGCGCCTGAAGCTCGAGCAGGCGCGTTTCGGCCCCGAACACCACTGTCACGAAGGTAAGGCGTTCGGGATGAGCCATGGTGCCATTGTGTCGCACCCGCCGCGAGGGTTTGGACCGACGTCGGCCGCCCCAGAAGAGGGGGTAAAGCCCGGATTGGCCACCGTTCCGGGGTATCCTGGCAGTATTCGCTGTCGTGAGGGCGTCGGCGTCGCTCCCGAGAATCCGACTCAAGGTTGTGCTCATGTCCACCGGCCCGATGCCATCGACCGACCATGCCCGACCAACGGTGCGCATCCTCGGTACTCACGGAATTCCGGCCGCATACGGAGGCTTCGAGACTGCTGCCGAGAACGTCGCACGCTACCTGGTGGCCAGGGGCTGGCGGGTCATCGTTTACTGTCAGACGACCGGTGGTGGCCCCGTCACCGAAGACGTCTGGAACGGAATCGAGCGTGTCTCGATTCGCGTCACGCGTGCCGGCTGGTTGGGAACCTCTGAGTTCGATCGCAAATCGATCCGCCACGCGGTGCAGTATCGAGATCTCAGCTTGACCTTCGGCTACAACACGGCCGTCTTCAACATTGCACAGCGCCGTCGCGGTCTGAAGAACGTCATCAACATGGATGGCATCGAATGGTCTCGGGCGCGATGGGGCTTTGCGAAGCAGTCCATCCTCTACGTGAACGAACGTCTCGCCTGCTGGGTCGGTGATCGACTGATTGCCGACCATCCAGAAATCGAGCGATATCTGCGCCGCAAGGCCAAGTCCTCGAAAATCAGCACGATCACGTACGGAGCGGATGCCGTTAATGAGGCGTCGGTCGCCCCCGTGGTTGGACTTGGTCTGGAGCCCGGACGCTACCTGACGCTGATCTGTCGCCCGATCCCCGAGAACTCGATCCTGGAGCTTGTCACAGCCTTCTCATCCCGACGACGCGGCTATCGACTCGCGATCCTGGGGGAGTACACGCCCGACTCCGACAAGTACCACCGTGCGGTCATCAACGCGGCTAGCGACGAGGTTGTCTTTCTGGGCGCGGTCTACGAGCCCGAGACCGTGCAGTCTCTGCGTTTCCATTCGTCGGGATACCTCCACGGTCACACAGTCGGTGGGACCAACCCTTCTCTTGTGGAGGCGATGGCCGCCGGCAACGCGGTGGTGGCGCATGACAACGTGTACAACCGGTGGGTTGCGCAGGACGGCGCGCTCTATTTCGCTGATGCCGCTGGTGCCGCCGACCAGATCACCATTCTGCTGGAGGACGCCGACACCCGTGCCCGACTCTCTGCGGCCAGCCGTCGGCGACACGCGGAGGAGTTCACCTGGGAACACATCGCTGGTCAGTACGAAGAGCTTCTGAAGACGCAACTGGTCGACAGTCCCGTGCGCGCATCGCGCCGAAAGGAAATCGCATGATGAAAGTCGGCGTTGTCGGGCTCGGCAAGATGGGCCTCTCTCATCTGGCCATGATTCGGGCCCACCCCGATGTGGAGGTAGTCGCGGTGGTGGACTCGGTCGGCTACCTTCTCGACGTACTTTCGAAGTACACCGGGCTTAAGACCTTCGGCGATCTGGGTGACGCCATGAAGGCGGTCGACTTGGATGCGGTCATCATCGCGACCCCCACTCGGCTTCACGCTCCGATGGTCCGGGCTGCTCTTCAGAACGGGGTACACGTCTTCTGCGAGAAGCCACTCACGCTGAGCGCGGCGGAATCGATCGAGCTCGCCGAGTTCGCAGAGGACCGCGGCTTGGTCACACAGGTGGGCTACCACAACCGGTTTGTCGGAGCCTTCCGCGAGGTCAAACGACTTCTGGACGCGGGGGCCATCGGGCGCGTCACACACGTCCAGGCGGAGGCTTACGGCCCCGTCGTGCTGAAGTCGAAGGGATCCACGTGGCGCAGCCAGCGCACTGAGGGCGGTGGTTGCTTGTATGACTATGCCGCCCATCCACTTGACCTGCTCTCCTGGTACTTCGGCCCCCCCAGAGGCGTGGGCGGGACCGTGCTCGGCAGCGTGTTCTCTGAGAACACCGAAGACGAGGTCTTCGGGACCCTGTTTTATGATGGCGGGCTCAGCGGGCAGATCTCGGTGAACTGGTCGGATGAGTCGTATCGCAAGATGACGACGATGGTGACGATCACGGGAACGGCGGGACGCATCCACGCCGACCGTCAAGAGATCCAGGTCTATCTCCGAGACACCGCACCCGTTCTTGAGGGATACACCTCGGGGTGGAACGTCAAATACACGACAGAGCTCACCGACCCAGTCTGGTTCTACCTCCGCGGCGAGGAGTACAGCGCCCAGCTCGACCACTTCATCAAGAGGATCCAGTCTGGCCAAACGGAGGGCCTGAACTCGTTCTCGAACGCTGCCGTCACCGACCGTGTGCTTGAGTTGCTCACGATAGACGCCGCTGCTGGCCCTTCGACGACGGACGCCGCCGCAGCGCCGGTCCAGACCCCTAGACGCCGACGCCTGCTGAGGAGTCGGTCGTGAAGGCATCAAGGATGGATCCGGCCACCCCCATGAAGATGGACCGACTGCTGTTTGGTGACAATCAGTTCTTCGGCGTCAACCACATGTCAGAGGAGAAAGCCCGCGCGCAGGCCATGCGCTTTCAGGATTTGAGTGCGGTGATCCAGGTTCTCGACGATGCCCTCGACGAGGGCATCTCGACGTTCATGTGCACCACTCACGACCGTATCGCAGCGGTCGCCGAGCACATGCGCAACGACCCGGCTCGCTACGCAGGGTACAAGTTCTTCCCCGGCATGCCATACGCGCACAAGTACGCGGACGCGATGACTGAGAGCGGCATGCTCGGAGCGGTGCGTCGCTTCCTCCCGGAGGAAGGCATCATCAACGCTCTCGTCCGCGGTGGTGGGTCGGTTGCACGGAAGGACGTCGAAGGTCTCATCACGCTCCTGGTGGACGCTGAGATGGCTATGTTCCGTGGGCTGAATACCCCGGTGATCTGGCTGCAGAACGTGGTGGTAGACCTCTTGCTGGGACTCGGTTTCACCGACGCATTCACGATATTCGCTCGGCACGTGCGCTCGCGATACAACGCCGAACCCGGCTTCATCACGATGAACTTGCCCATGCTGCTCGACACGCTCGAGACAGCAGGGATCGAGAATCCGATCGTCTGCGCCAACATCAACAAGATCGGGTTTCGGATGTCCGGGGGGCTGGAGGCATACCACCAGGCGCTCGAGGGCCGAAATTTCCGTGCGGTAGCCATGTCGGTCTTTGCGTCTGGTGCGATTCCGCCACGGGAGGCGATTCAGTGGATCTCGGAGCAGCCGAACATCGAGTCGATCGTCTTCGGGGCGTCCAGCCGTGCACACATCCGGTCGACACGCGAATTGGTCGACGAATTCATTTCATGACCTCCGTGCTCGGCCGAGTACTGACGATTGGCGCTCGCACGCATCGACGCGTCACCGCGCAGTGACGTCGCGATTTCTGACAGCCAAGGTGACGATCTCATCGCGAATGCTGCTCACCACGGTGTCCCACCCTGCAGGCTGGGCCGCCAAGGCGATGGGCGGTCCGGCAAGCGCAGTTGACATGGCCAGCCCGATCTCGTCGACGGAACGGGGATCGAAGTACGCCTCGGCGCCTCCGAGCTCACGGAATGGAGGAATATCGCTGGCTAGCGCGCGGGCTCCCAGGGAGTGTGCTTCGATCAGCGGGAGACCGAAACCCTCGTCGAGAGAGGGGAAGACGAACAGCGCACAGTGCTCGTAGAGCCAGCGGAGCCCGCCGTCATCGATGTTGTCGAGGAACGAGACGTTCGCTGCCCCAGATGACATCGCAGCTGGATCCAGCTTGCCGTCAGGCTCACCGACGACGACGAGGCGGTACGACGTCGGTAACGTCGGACTCTGGAGAAATGCATCAAGCAGCCGACGAAGGTTCTTGCGGATGTTGAGCCGGCCGACCACCAGAATGAACGGCATGTCGCCGTGAAGTGAATCGGGTCGCCGCGACACGGCTTCGGTGAGACTGATCGGCACGCCGAGCCCGATCGCTCGCAGCCGCGACCGGGTTTCGGGCCACACGCGCGCGATGCGGTCCGTTTCGGACTGTGAAGTGGTGAAGATGATCGCCGCTCCACCGAGCATGGGACGCAGTGCCGAAAGGTAGACGCGCTCGGGGAAGCTGAACCACTCAGGGTGTTCGACGTACATGGCGTCGTGTACGAGCACGCAACTGATGGCGTTCCGACACCGCGTGGCAAAGTTCTGGGTGAGTACCGCGTCGTAACGGGCGGCACGGCGTCCCAAGCTCCGAGCCGCTAGCGCTTGCACTCGTGCGAGACGCGGGTAATTGACCAGGCTGGCGGTAACGCCCAGGCGCTGAAGATCGGCTTCGATCGCAGGCCGCTCGTGCGGGCGGACCGCCAGCGTCAGCCGATCGCCGGGATATCGTGCACCCCAGGTCGTGACCAGGCTCGTGACCACGTTTCGTCCTGAAGCCGCTCCCGATTTCCACCAGTAGCCGTCGAGGAGCACGTCGAGATCGCGGTCAGCACTCATCGCTTCGAACCGCTGTGGCGGTCAAGTGCGTTCAGCTCGCGCCACCACTTGACGAGAACGCCGCTCAGCACGAGGGTATGTGCGGCGAAGATAAGCGCGTATAAGACAATGAAGCTTGGCCGCCACCCGAAGAAGAGAAAGACAAGGCACAGAATGCCGTAGTCGGTGGGCAAAGCGACAAGAGTTTGGAGAACCCCGGCACCCGTGCGCGCGGTCGTCTCGACTCCGGCACCCGCCGCTGCCCGGCGGAGTTGATCCGTCAGCATCATGCCGAAGAAGAGCACGACGGACACCGTCAAGTAGGCGAGCGGAACCAGCAGGAATAGCCGTGTTGGGATCCCCCCGAACCGGAAGAACGAGATGAGCACGACAGCGTGCAGTACGCAGGTCTTGGTGACGTCCACCATGTGGTCGAGCCACTCACCGGCACGGCTTCCGGTGCCGGTCAGGCGGGCGAGTTGGCCGTCGGCGGAGTCAAGTGCGTAGCCGGCGACCAGGCATCCGCCGACCACCAGCCCGAGCCACCAGACGGGAGGGAGGAGCGCGACGAGTGCCAGCCCAGTGAAGGTGAACAGTGCGCTGATCCCGGTCACCGTGTTGGGTGTGAGGCGCAAGACATAGCTCGCGGCCGCGAGCCACCTGCCGAGCCTGCGGTTCACCCACCTCGAATACGGCGGCGCTCCTCTGCCGGGCTTCTGCGCAGCGGCCATGCGCGCCAGAGTTGCCCGGAATCCTCGACGCGTGTCGGCTTTCGTGGCGGTCCCCCCGGATCGAGCAGAAATCAGTACGCTCCAACCGGCTTCAGCACCACGCGAGCGGTCCGCCATAGAATGAGAAGGTCACCGGTGAGCGACCAGTTCTCTACATAGTAAAGGTCGAGTCGAACGCTCTCTTCCCAGCTCAGGTTCGAGCGCCCGTTGATCTGCCACATGCCGGTCAGGCCAGGCTTGATGTACAGCCGACGCAGAACATGCTGCTCGTAGTGCCGCACCTCGGATTCCAGCGGCGGCCGCGGCCCAACCAGGCTCATGTGGCCGACCAGCACGTTACAAAGTTGTGGCAGTTCGTCGAGAGAATATCGCCGCAGCAAGCGTCCGATCGCGGTCACCCGCGGGTCGTCCTTGAGCTTGAACAGCAAGCCACTGCCCTCATTGTGCTCGCGCAACTGGGCTAGCTCGCTTTCGGCGTCTTGAACCATCGAACGGAACTTGATCATCGAGAACATGGCGCCGTTGCGACCAACCCGCGCCTGTCTGAAGAACACCGGACCAGGGCTCGTCGACTTGACCAAGATGGCCAGCACGAGGAAGACGGGGGAGAGCAGAACGAGCGCGCAAAGTGAGGCGCCAAAATCGAACACACGCTTGAGCACGTGTTTGCCGCCCTCGTAGCTCGGCAGTTCGACATGCATCAGCGGCATGCCGTCGGCGGGCCGCATGTGGATGCGCGGTCCCGCCACATTCACCAGGCGAGACGCGATCATCAACTCGGCCTGGGTCTGTTCAAGGTCCCAACCCAAGTTGCGGAGGAAGTCGGGGTCGGATGGCTGACCAGCCACGATTACCACGTCGACGCCGCGATTGAGCACCTCATCTGCGACAGTACGGATGCCTCGGACGATCGGAAGATGGTAGCCGCCGATGGCCAACTCGGTCTCGATGTCGTCGTCTTCGAGCACGACACCGACCGGGAGGTACGCGGAGCCCGGGTTGGCGCGCAGTGTCGAAAGGACGCGTACTACGTCCGCTCTCGGGCCGACGATCATCGTCAACGCTGTGTAGTCGCCGTTACGTCGACGGCGCACCAGCCAGCCCCGCCAGGCTCTCCGGGTAACCAGGAGGCCGACGAGTCCGAGGGGGAAAGCGATGACGAAGAAACCCCGAGAGATGTCGGCATTGATCACGAGCACCACGATGGCGGCGAGTCCGAACATCATCGCGGTGGCGCTCGTCACCCTGCGGTACTCGGTGGGACCGCTGCCAATGACGCGCGCATCACGCGAACGGTAGATAGTCAGGGTGAGCACCCATGTCAGCGCGATGAACCCGGCAACCAGCCAATAGTCGGTGGGGACCCCGAGGACACTGATAGAAGCGTCATCCCACCCGAAGCGACCGAGAGTGGCGAGGGTAAGCGAACTTACGACAACCAGCCCGTCTGTCAGCAACAACAGATCGGCGTAACGGCGCATCGAGCGTCGACCCGCGGAGACACCACGGCCTCGGCTCGGCGCCGAAACCAAGCGGATCGAATCATTGAGCTCGAGCCAGGACGGTTCGGCGGTCGTCATCGCAACCATGCCGATGAGAGAGGGATGCGGAGTCGCGAAAAAAGGGATGCTGAGAGAGGGGTGTTCACGGGTGACCTGTCGGGGGTACAGGCCGGCGGTAGGAATTCGTCGCAGGCGTTGTCGGGTTGTGGGGTACAAAACCGAGTGTGGGGTACTCGGTGACTAGCAGTGATCGGGAATATCGGTCAAACGGCTATTTTCAGGGATTAGCTTGGTCAAACAAGCCGCCGTCGCGTATGTCAATCTATCGTTTGAAA
>JBDUBG010000278.1:0-7365 GCA_040004215.1 Pseudolysinimonas sp.
AACGGACATCCAGATCCACCGAGAGGACTCCACCATGCCCGTGACCGCTGAACAAGCCACCTGGTTCGCCGACGCCTTCGAGAAACTGGTCGGCAATGTCGACCAGGCGATTCTCGGTAAGCAGCACGTCATCCGCCTCGTGCTGACCGCGATGCTGAGCGATGGGCACGTGCTGCTCGAAGACGTGCCGGGGACCGGCAAGACCGTGCTCGCCAAGGCGATCGCCAACACGATCGATGGCACGACCGCGCGCATCCAGTTCACGCCGGATCTGCTGCCCTCCGATGTCACCGGTGTCTCGGTGTACGACCAGAAGAAAGGCGCCTTCGAGTTCCACCCCGGGCCGGTTTTCGCCTCGATCCTGCTCGCCGACGAGATCAACCGCGCCAGCCCGAAGACCCAGAGCGCGTTGCTCGAGGTGATGGAAGAGGCGGTCGTCACCGTCGACGGGGTCGGGCATCCTGTCGGCTCGCCGTTCATGGTGATCGCGACCCAAAACCCCGTCGAGCAGTCGGGCACGTACTCTCTGCCTGAGGCACAGCTCGACCGCTTTCTGATCAAGACCTCGCTGGGCTACCCAGACCACGACACGGCAGTTGCCTTGCTGATGGATGCCGCAAACAGAGCCCGTGCCGCGAAGATCACGCCCATCATCGCCGCGTCGAGCATCGCGACGATGGCGGAGCTGGCAACCGAGGTGCACTCCGACCAGGCGGTGATGGACTACGTGAACCGGCTCGTTGAAGCCACCCGCGCCGACAAAGATGTGACCCTCGGCGTCAGCATGCGTGGCGCGCTCGCGCTGGCCCGCGCCGCGAAGACCTGGGCGCTCGCCTCTGGACGTGCCTATGTAATCCCAGACGACGTGCGCGAACTCGCGGTGCCGGTGCTGGCGCACCGCGTGATCGTCGATCCCGAGTCAGACTTCGCGGGCGTGACGGCCGAGCAGATCGTCAACCGCATCCTGGTCGACGTCGCGCCGCCGGCGTACGCCGCCCCGTAATCCCGTTCCTCTCCCTCTGGAAAGCCCACCATGACCCTCTTGCGCACCTTGATCGGACTCGCGCGGCTTGCCGCTGCCGCTGTCCGACGCGCGCTCGGTCCCGTCGTGGGCGTGGTGAGTCTGCTGGGCTGGATCGTGCTGCTTGCGGCTGCTGCCTCGGGGCTGGCGGCTTGGCTACTCGGCTGGTCCGAGTTTCTTTATCTGGGCTTGACACTGGCCGCCGGGTTGGTGATTGCCGCGTTCTTCCTGATCGGGCGCGCCAGCTTCCACGTGGAGATCGAACTGACCCCGCGCCGCGTGATCGCGGGGGAGCGCGCGTTCGGCCGGCTGCTGGTGACGAACACGGGCTCACGTCGCTCCAGCGCGACCCGGCTCGAGCTCCCGGTCGGACGCGGGGAGGCGGACTTCTCCATCCCTCCGCTGGCTGCCGCGCAATCAGGACCGGCCGCAGAGCACGAAGAGTTATTCGCTGTTCCGACCGCACACCGGGCTGTCATCACGGCTGGCCCCGCCGTGTCGGTGCGCGGCGACCAGTTGGGGCTGCTGCGCCGCCGGGTGCGTTGGGCAGATCCGGTCGAGTTGTTCGTGCATCCGGTCACGACACTTCTCGCCCCCTCGCAGTCGGGCCTGGTGCGCGACCTCGAGGGTGCTGTTACCTCGACCCTGACGAACAGCGACCTGGAGTTTCATGCGTTGCGGCCGTACGAACCGGGTGACGACCAGCGCTACGTGCACTGGCGCGCGTCAGCCCGCATCGGCCAGTTGATGGTGCGGCAGTTTCAAGAGACTCGCCGCTCTGAGCTGGTGCTCGTGCAGTTGATGGATGCCGCGGGCTACGCCCGAAGCGGTCTCGGCAGCAGCTCCGACATCGGCGACACCCGCAACCTCGAGTTCGAGCTCGCCGTTTCGGTGATGGCGTCGATCGGCGCACAGGTGCTGCGCGAGAAGACCCGCGCTCGCGTGGTCACAGAGACTCTCGAGCTCCGGACCGCGACGGTGACGACGCTCCTCGACGACAGCTGCCGGCTGGAGCCTATGGTGGGTCTGCGTCAGACACCGCGCGAGTTCATCCGTGAGGTGCTGGCTCGCATGGCTCCGCCCTCGGTACTCGTGGTGGTGGCCGGATCTCAGACACCGATCGGCGAGCTTCGGGCGATCGAGGCGGTGGTCGGCTCAGACACTCGGCTGATCGGGCTCCGGATTGAGCTCGGAGGGCAGCCGCGCATCTCGCAGGTCTCGCGCTTTCACATGCTGACGATCGGCGAACTCGGCGACCTGCCCAAGCTGCTGCGGCGGGTGTCGTGAAACGCGCCCGGCTGAAGCCACGTAACTGGGTCGATGTCGTCGTCCATTCAGTTCTCGCGCTGATCGGCATCGTGGGCCTCGCGACCAGCTTTCATGACCTGGGCTGGCTGCTCGCGGGCGTCGGTGGGCTTCTCGTGGGCACCGGGGCCGCGCTCCTCGCCCGCGCGCTGAAACTCGGTGCCCTGCTCACTGTGGGACTCGCGCTTGTCGCCTTTCTGTTGTTGGGCAGCGCGTTCGCTGTGCCCAACCAGGCCATCGCGCACGTGATCCCGACCGTCGACAGCATCGCCAGCCTCGGCGTCGGCGCGGTCTGGGGATGGACGGATCTGCTCACCCTGCGCGCGCCTGTTGAGCTGCCCGACTACGTGACCGTTGTGCCGTACGTCTTGGCGTGGCTGGTCGGGCTGGTCGGCGTTACCCTCGCCACTCGGTGGTTGCCGCGCCGACGCACAGCCCCCCGCGCAGCGCTGCTACTGATTGGGCCGGGTCTGCTCTATCTGGCGAGCATTCTGCTCGGCACAGAAGAGCCGTACTACCCGGGCGTGCGCGGGGTCGCCTTCGCCGCCCTCGCTCTGGTCTGGCTGGGCTGGCGGCACAGCACCGTCGAGAGCGTAAAAGTTGAACGCACGCAGGGAATGTTGCGCCGCCGTCTTGCGGGAACCGCCATTGTTGTGCTGGCCGCCGTGGCTCTCGGCACGCTCACCGGAGCCGCGCTCGCCCCGACTCCGCAGTCGCGCTTCGTGTTGCGCGACCAGATCGTGCCTCCGTTTCAGCAGCTAGAGTTCGCGAGCCCACTTGCTGCATTCCGGCAGTACTCCAAGCTCGAGGTCGACAAGACCCTCTTCACCGTCACGGGCCTCAAACCCGATGAGCTGCTGCGGCTCTCGACGATGGACAGCTACGACGGTCATCTCTGGACCGTTGCCGGCTCGCAGATCGCAGCTGACGGCTCCGGCAGTTTCTCGTTGGTGGGCGGGGTGTACCCGAAGCCGTCGCTGATCACCGCCGCTGGCGACCAGACGGTCTCGCTGAAGATCGGCGCATATGACGACGTCTGGATTCCCACGGTCGGCTACCCGCGTTCGCTGAGCCTCGCGAAGCAGACCCGCGACGAGCTGGCTGGATTGCGCTACAACGCCACAACCGGCAGCGCAGTGCTACTTTCTGGGCTGCGGCGGGGCGACACGGTGGTCGAGACCGGTGAGTTACAGAAATCCGACTACGACGACGCCACCCTGCGGGATGTGCCGACTGCGCGTCTGCAGCTGGGTCCGGCAGCCAACATCCCGGATATCGTGGCGGCCAAGGCGACCGAGTTCGCGGGCAGCACCACCTCGCCGATCGAACAGCTGCGCAACATTGAGCAGACCCTGCACACCCAGGGATTCTTGTCGCACGGCACGGCCTCTGACTCTGTCGCCTCGCTGGCGGGGCACGGGGCAGACCGCATGGAGGCCTTGTTTTCTGGTTCGGTGATGGTCGGAGACGCCGAGCAGTATGCGTCCGCGATGGCACTGATGGCGCGCAGCCTTGGCTACCCCGCGCGCGTGGTGATGGGCTTTGCGCCGACAGTGACGGCGGCGGAGACCGCCGAGAAAACTCCCGTCAAGGTGACAGGCCACGATGTGACGGCGTGGGTGGAGGTGCCGTTCCAAGGAGTGGGGTGGATCCCGTTCCTTCCGACACCGACCCAGACAGATGTGCCGCAAGACCAGGTGCCCAAGCCGCAAACCGAGCCGCAACCCCAGGTGCGTCAGCCTCCGCGCTCGCAGAACAAAGAGAACGATCTGGTCACCAACGTGCAGATCGACAACACCGTCAAGAAGGCCAAGGATGTCTTCGCTCTGCCCGGTTGGGTGGTCGGTGTCGGCCTCGGCGTTGGCATTCCGGCGCTGCTCATTTTCGTTCCCCTGCTGGTTGTCGCGTGGCTCAAGCGCCGCCGTGCCGCCCGTCGCCGAACTGCTGCGCGCAAACGGGATGCCGCGGCCGGCGCCTGGGACGAGCTCATCGATCGCGTCGGTGAGTTGGGCATTGCGACCCCGCCGATCTCTACCCGACGCCGGACGGCCGAGGCTCTCGATCCTCGCCTCACCCCTGCTGCTGCCGGTGGTTCTGTGCGTTCGCTCGCTCGACGCACCGACGACGCGGTGTTCTCAGGGCGTGAGCTCGACGACACAGAAGTCGACGCGGTCTGGGCCGAGGTGCTCGCGACGATCGATGCGACCCGCGAGACGCTTCCGTGGCGGCGCCGAGCGCTGGCGAGCTACCGCCTGGCCGCCGCGACCCGCTGGGCGCAGCGGGTGACAGCGCTGGCTGCCTCGGCGAAGAAGGGGGGTCGTTCATGATGAGCTTCCGCCTGCCCACCGAATCTGGCGAACTGCAGCTTCGCGTTGGCAGCGCCAGCCATGTTGGCATGGTCCGCACGGTCAACGAAGATGCCGTGCTCGCCGAGCCGCCGGTGTTCGCGGTGGCTGACGGGATGGGCGGTCACTCCTTCGGCGATCGAGCGAGCGCGACGGCGATCTTGGCGCTGCACGAAGAGTTCGATCCCGAGCAGGCCGCGGATGCCGCGCAGGTGTTCGAGGCGATCCGGCGGGCCAATGCTGCGGTGCGTGAGCTCACTGCGTGGGCTGGCGGTGACCATGTCATCGTTGGGACGACGCTCACCGGCGTGGCGCTCGTGACCGAGCATGCCGATGCCGCGCCCCAGTGGATGGTTTTCAACGTGGGCGACTCGCGCGTGTACCGGTGGCACGCTGGCGCGGGGGCGGGCGCGCTTGAGCGGCTGACTATCGACCATTCGATCGTGCAGGAGCTTCTTGACGCGGGCCTGATCGACGAAGAGGCAGCCAAAGTGCACCCCGAGCGCAACGTCATCACGCGCGCGCTGGGTGCCGCAGACGAGGCGCTCCCCGAGGCGTGGCTGCTGCCGGCTACCGAGATGCAGACCTTCCTGATCTGCTCGGATGGGCTCACCAAAGAGCTCGACGACGCCCAGATTGCCGAACTCGTCGCGCCGTTCGGTTCGTTCGAAGATCCGGATGCCGTGGTCGACCGCTTGCTCGCAGCCTCCCTGGCGGCTGGCGGGTCTGACAACGTGTCGATCGTGCTGGTGCACGCCGATTATCACGGTGTGCTGCGCGTTCCGCGAGGCGATGACGCCTACGGCGTCGACGAGGAGACCCGCGAAAGGGGGCTGTCCTGGCTGTCCCCAGAACTGGCCGACACCCGCCCGCGGGGGTGATCGACGCACCAAGATAGACCTAGGAGCAAAGATGAGAGGAACCCGGTGATTCTGCAGTCGCATCCGTCTGGCGCTGACGCCTGGTTTGTCGTCGCCACGCCGACGAGCCTGCTCGCCTTGCCCGCCACCGAGGCGCGGAGGGTGTCTGAGTTGACGTCCCGACTCGGTGGCGACGACGGATTCCGCGCCGCCCTCGAATCGCTGGTCGGAGCCGGGATCGCGAGCGCTCCGTCATTCGCGCTGCTCGACGGCGACGGTGCAGTGCTCCGCGTCGTGCTGCGGGGCGACGCCGCGGTCGCCGCGAATGTGTCAGGAGCCGATGTCACCTTCTCGGGAGCTGGGATGGCGACCTGGACCGAGCGCGTGCTGGAGCAGGCAGGCAGTCTGCAGCTCACGGTGCCGGGATCGACCTGGACGGTGCTGCTCGCTGTGGGATCCGCGGAGATCGTCGTGACGCCCGCCGAGAACACCCTTGTGCCGCACGCGGAGGCCGAGGTGGTCTCTGCCGCAGTCCCCGTCTCGCCGGTGCCGGTGCCGGTGCCGGTGCAGACTCACGCGCACGCCGATGCAGATTCCGAGCCATACGACTTCCTGTTCGGCGACACGATCTACCGCACTCAGGCCGGCGCAGCGATCCGAATCCCGAATCCCGACCCGGAACAGCCGGGCGACCACGACGGGCAGACGATGCTCGCCGAAGATCTCGGGCTCGCCGGGCGCATGCCGGCAACGCGGGAGGTCGTCGTCTCTGCCGTGTCTGAGGCGACAGTGCTCGCGCCGATTCCCTCGCGGGCGGCTCCCGTGACGGAACTCGCTGCGACAACTGCCGCTGCGCAGGCGCCGTCGCTTCCGCTGGGCGCGACTCTGCAACTCGAGCGCGCTGACGGATCGCGAGAGTCGCTGAGCCGAGCCGTGCTGATTGGGCGTTCACCGGCAGCATCCCCGGCAGCGCCCGGGCACGAGCCCCGTCTATTGGCCATCCCAGACGACCCAGACATCTCACGCACGCACCTGCGAGTTGCGGTGGAGGGGGATGCCGTTGTTGTCACTGACCTCGGATCGAAGAACGGCACACTGATCACGCTTCCGGGCGCATCACCGCGCAAGCTCCGCGCCTCAGAACCCACCGTCGTGCTGCCGGGCACGCTGATCGACCTCGGCGGCGGCACAGCTTTTACGGTGCGCGAAGACTAGGGCGAGATGGATGCCGCGAGCGGTTCTGATACCGCGCAGATCGAGCTGGTGACGGCCGCGCCGCCCTTGCGCGCCCTCCGCGTCGAGTACGGCGATGAGCAGCACACCGTCGAGCCGGGCCGGGAGTTTTCGATCGGCCGCGAGTCTGACCTGAGCGTCGACGACAACCCCTACCTGCACCGGCGGTTTCTGCGCATCCGCGCCGAGTCTGGGCTGTGGTGGCTCGAGAATGTCGGCACGCTGCTGACCGCAACCGTGACCGACTCGAGCGGTCAGGTGCAGGCTCGCCTGGCCCCCGGCGCGCGCTTGCCCCTGGTGTTCGAACATGTCCACATCGTGTTCGGTGCCGGCTCGACCAGTTACGAACTCGCCGTGCACACCGCGGGCGGCTACTACGGTCCGGCGGTCTCACCGGTCTCGCGTGAGGGTGATGAGACGATCGGCCACGTTCCGTTGACCACCAGTCAGCGTCAGCTGATCGTTGCCCTCGCCGAGCCCCTGTTGCGACAGAGCGCGGCGGGTCATGGCGAGATCCCGAGCTCTGGCGAGGCCGCTACCCGCCTGGGCTGGACGCTCACCGCCTTCAACCGCAAGCTCGACAACGTCTGCGACAAGCTCG
>JBDUBG010000317.1:0-2206 GCA_040004215.1 Pseudolysinimonas sp.
AGGTCTCGTTCACCCACCTCATCGGCTGGGCGATCGTGCAGACGCTCAAGGTGTTTCCTAGCCAGAACGTCGCATACGCAGAGCCAGACGGCAAGCCGAGTGTCATCGCTCCCGCTCACGTGAACCTCGGCATCGCGATTGACCTGCCCAAGCCAGACGGCACGCGAGCACTGCTGGTGCCGAACATCAAGCGCGCAGACACGATGACCTTCGCCGAGTTCCTCTCGGCATACGAAGACATCGTCGCGCGCGCTCGTGCGAACAAACTGACCGCCGCCGACTTCGCGGGCACCACGATCTCGCTGACGAATCCGGGTGGCATCGGCACCGAGCATTCGGTCCCCCGACTCACCCGGGGCGCCGGATGCATCGTCGGCGCCGGGGCGCTCGAATACCCTGCCGCTTTCCAGGGCTCATCCGAGAGGACTCTCACCGAGTTCGGCATCGGCAAGACCATCACGCTCACCAGCACATACGACCATCGGGTCATCCAAGGTGCAGGCTCTGGCGAGTTTCTCAAGCTCATTCATGAGCAGCTGATCGGTCAGCACGAGTTTTACGAAGACATCTTCTCGGCGCTTCGGATTCCGTACGACCCGATCCACTGGGCTGAAGACATCTCGGTCGACCTGGCCGAGAAGCCGGGCAAGACAGCTCGAGTGCAAGAGCTGATCAACTCCTTCCGGGTGCGCGGCCACCTGATGGCCGACATCGACCCTCTCGAATACAAGCAACGCACCCACCCCGACCTCGAGATCGGCAGCCACGGCCTGACCTTCTGGGATCTGGACCGCGAGTTCGTTACCGGCGGCTTCGGCGGCAAACGTTCGGCTCTGCTGCGTGAGATTCTCGGCGTGCTGCGTGACTCGTATTGCCGCACAACCGGCATCGAATACATGCACATTCAAGACCCAGAGCAGCGGACCTGGTTCCAGCAGCACCTGGAGCAGAAGTACGAGAAGCCGTCGCACGAAACCCAACTGCGCATCATGAGCAAACTGAACGAGGCGGAGGCATTCGAGACCTTCCTGCAGACGAAGTACGTCGGCCAGAAGCGTTTCAGCCTCGAGGGCGGCGAGTCGACCATCCCGCTGTTGGATGAGATCCTCCAGGGTGCGACAGAGGCCGGGCTCGACGAGGTCGCGATCGGCATGGCGCACCGTGGCCGCCTGAACGTGCTGACCAACATCGCCGGCAAGACCTACGGACAAATCTTCCGCGAGTTCGAGGGCACGCAGGACCCCCGCACCGTGCAGGGCTCCGGCGACGTGAAGTACCACCTAGGCACCGAGGGCACCTTCGTGGCGGCATCGGGCAAAGAGCTGCCGATCTACCTGGCCGCCAACCCCAGCCACCTCGAGGCCTCAAACGGCGTGCTCGAGGGAGTGGTGCGTGCCAAACAGGACCGCAAGGGCGACGGGCAGTACTCGACCCTGCCGATCCTGGTGCACGGTGACGCCTCGATGGCCGGCCAGGGCGTTGTTGTCGAGGGCCTGCAGATGTCCATGCTCCGTGCATACCGCACCGGCGGCACCATCCACGTGGTCATCAACAACCAGGTTGGCTTCACCACCCCGCCCAGTGAGGGCCGCAGTTCGATCTACGCCACGGATGTCGCCAAGACCATCCAGGCGCCCGTTTTCCACGTCAACGGCGACGACCCCGAAGCCGTCGTGCGCGTGGCAGAGCTTGCCTTCGCCTACCGTCAACAGTTCAAGCGCGACGTGGTGATCGACCTCATCTGTTACCGTCGGCGCGGGCACAACGAGGGCGACGACCCTTCGATGACTCAGCCCCTGATGTACAACCTGATCGAAGCCAAGCGTTCGGTGCGCACGCTCTATACCGAGGCCCTGGTCGGCCGCGGCGATATCACGGAAGAGGAGTACGAGGCCGCGCACCGCGACTTCCAGGACCGCCTCGAGCGCGCATTCGCCCAAACTCACGCGGCGCAGACCGGCACGATCCCGGTGATCACGACCGACGCGCACGCGACGAATGACATCGAGCGCCCCGTTGCGCAGCAAGACGACAGCACAGTCGAGCCGGAGTCAACGGCCATCGACCAGAGCGTGGTCGAACTGATCGGCGATGCGCACGACAACCCGCCCGTCGGCTTCACCGTGCACTCGAAGCTGCAGCAACTGCTCAAGAAGCGCTTCGAGATGAGTCGTCAGGGCTCGATCGACTGGGGCTTCGGCGAGCT
>JBDUBG010000123.1:0-7316 GCA_040004215.1 Pseudolysinimonas sp.
AGTACAACCTGCTGCAGCGCGAAGAGGAACGTGAGATGCATCCGTTCTGTGTCGACCAGGGTGTTGGTGTCATTCCGTGGAGTCCGCTTGCCCGCGGTCGGCTGACGCGGCCATGGGGCACCGAGACCTCGCGAACCGAGGGCGACGCGTTCGGCGCGACACTCTATGGCGATGAGTCGAATCGCCAGATCGTGGATGCCGCGGCTGCCGTCGCAGCAGAGCGCGGCGTGAGTGCCGCCCAAGTGGCGCTCGCCTGGCTGCTGCACCAGCCCGCGGTCACCGCCCCCATCGTCGGAGCTACCAAGCCGCAGCACCTCGCCGATGCCGTCGCGGCGGTCGATCTCGAACTGAGCGCCGACGAGTTGGCGCGACTCGAGGAGCACTACACGCCGCGCGCTGTGAGCGGGTTCTGATGGGGATCTTTGGCAGCAAGCGCGGCACCGACGAGTCGCTCCCGCGCACCGACCGGGGGGCCGGGAGCTTCAACGACTACACCTACGGCCTGCGCGCCCGCAACAAGCGCATTACCATCCTGCTGGCGGACAGCGATCCCTATCAGGAGGAGTTGCGCGCGGTCGTCGAGGCCGGCGGCGACGTCGAGACGGCGATCTCGCCGCGCTCCCAGGAGCAGGAACGCGTCGACGCGGTCATCGTGGTGCGCCTGTTTACTGGTCGTCGCGTGAGTGGTCCGGTGGGCTCTGTGCCACGCGGCCTGGAGTCCGTCGTCGACGAGAACCTGCGACGGCTCGACGACACGATCGGCAAGGCGCGAATCCCAGCTCGCATTGTTCAGAAGAGCGGTGTGTACCGCGTTGAACTTCTGATGGGCAGCGTGCGCTGAACGTCTAAGACGTCACGCCGGGCACGTTGCCCGACGTCGCGACGACAACGCTGAGACCCACGTGGCTGATTAGCACGATGGCGCCAAAGATCACGCCGAAGACCCCGAGCACGCGGCCCCGCTTGCGCACGGCTGCCACGATTCCCAGAATCACGGCGACTGCGGCAAACAGGATGCCGCCAAAGAACAGCACGAACTCGAGAACAATCACCCCGAGAAAGGTCCCGAGACTGCTGTCGATGTTGCTCACCGTCTCGCCCAGGTTTGTCACGGACCCCACCAGGGTGACGATGGCGACCAGGATGCCGACCACATCGCCGAGAATCGCCAGCAACCCGAGGGTGAACGCCGCGGTGCCGAGGCCACGCCGCCGTGGGGCGACTGCCAAGGTGGGTGCCGACGGGGGAGCGGGTGTCGCCGGAACTACGGCTCCCGGAAGCTGGGCGGCATCGGGAAAAAGGTCGTCGGTGCCAGACATGGCACGACTGTAGCGGGCGCTACTCCGGCGGGGCTGTGTCTGCGTTCTTCGCCGCGACCTGGGCGCGGACGTCATCCATGTCAAGCGCACGCACTTGGCTGATCAGATCCTCGAGGGCGGGTCGTGGGAGCGCGCCGGCCTGCGAGAAGACGCCGATCCCGTCGCGGAACGCCATCAGAGTCGGGATCGCCTGGATGCCCATCGCTGCTGAGAGTGCTTCGTTGGCATCGGTGTCGACTTTGGCGAACACGATGTCGTCGTTCGATGCCGACATCGAGTCGTAAACGGGTGCGAAGGCCTTGCACGGCCCACACCAGTCAGCCCAGAAGTCGACGAGCACGATGCCCCCGTCGCGGACGGCGCTTTCAAAGGTCTGGTCACTCAGTTCGACGGTTGCCATGGTTCCAGGGTAAAAGAGGTGCGGACGGATTGCTGGCAGAGGCTCGCCGGGAGGTGAAGTCCCGGTACCGCATGCGTCCCCCGACGCGATTCGGTACCGGGTCGTCTCCCCGAGTACGGCGTGCGGCGATGCCGATGGCTCAGCCGCGTTTCCTCTTGCATAGGGGTATTCGGGGTCGATCGGGATGCCGTTTGCCACCAGTTAGGGGGTCCTCGCGATCCGCGGAATACCAGCGCAGCGTTCGTGGTTTGACAAGCTATCAATGCAAACGCATGAAAGAGGAACTATGACCGCCATGCAGTTCGGCATCTTCACCGTGAGCGACATCACCGAAGACCCGACAACCGGCCGCACGCTGAGTGAAGCCGAGAAGATCCAGGACACCCTGACCATCGCTCAGCACGCCGAAGAGGTGGGACTTGACGTGTTCGCCCTTGGCGAGCACCACAACGCGCCGTTCTGGTCGTCGTCGCCGACCACGACGCTCGCCTACCTTGCGGCCAAGACCACCACCCTGCAGCTCACTACCGCGACCACCCTCATCACCACGAACGACCCGGTGAAGATCGCAGAAGACTTCGCGATGCTCCAGCACGTGGCAGGCGGCCGCGTCGACCTGATGCTTGGCCGCGGCAACACCGGCCCGGTGTACCCGTGGTTCGGACAAGACATCCGCGAAGGGATCCCGCTCGCCATCGAGCACTACGCCCTGTTGCATCGGCTGTGGCGCGAGGACGTCGTCGACTGGCAGGGAAAGTTCCGCACCCCGTTGCAAGGCTTCACCTCAGTGCCGCGCCCGCTCGACGGGGTCGCTCCCTTCGTCTGGCATGGCAGTATCCGCTCGCCCGAAATCGCCGAACAGGCCGCGTACTACGGCGACGGCTTCTTCGCGAACAACATCTTCTGGCCGGCATCCCACTACCAGAAGCTGATCAGCTACTACCGCCAGCGCTTCGAGCACTACGGCCACGGAACGGCCACCCAGGCAATCGTCGGCCTCGGTGGGCAGGCTTTCATGCGGGCAAATTCGCAGGATGCGGTCGACGAGTTCCGGCCGTACTTCGACAACGCGCCCGTCTACGGGCACGGCCCGACGATGGAGGACTTCACCGAGATGACGCCCCTCACCGTTGGCAGTCCGCAACAGGTCATCGACCGCTACGCCGGCATGCGCGACCTGTTCGGCGACTACCAGCGCCAGCTGTTCCTGATGGATCACGCCGGCCTGCCGCTGAAGACAGTGCTCGAGCAGCTGGATCTGCTCGGTGGGGAGGTCGTGCCGGTGCTCCGCAAGGAGCTCGCGCTCAACCGCCCGGTCGAGGTACCGGATGCGCCGACCCACGCCTCGCTCGTCGCGGCGCGCGACGCGGCGGTTGCCGCAGAGCCCCTCGAACTCGCGGAGGTGAAGTGATGACGGACATCCGCACGATCACGGTAGTCACGGCAGGTCTGAGCCAGCCATCCTCCACCCGACTGCTGGCCGACCGTCTGGCGCAGGCCGCGGTCAGCAGGTTGGAGGATGACGGCATCTCTGTCGAGGTGCAGGTGATCGAGTTGCGCGACCTCGCGCACGACATCACCAACAACCTGCTCACCGGTTTCGCAGCGCCCAAGCTGGCATCGGCGATCGAGCAGCTGACTGCATCCGACGGGGCGATCTTCGTCACGCCGATCTTCACCACCAGTTACAGCGGTCTGTTCAAGTCGTTCATCGACGTGCTGGACCCGGATGCCCTCACCGGCCTTCCGATTCTGCTCGCCGCGACCGGCGGAACAGAGCGCCACTCGTTGGCGCTGGAGTACGCGATGCGCCCGCTGTTCAGCTACCTGCACGCGGTCGTCGTGCCCACCTCGGTCTACGCGGCGTCGAGCGACTGGGGGAGCGTCGGCGATGCCTCAACCGGTGGATTGCCCGAGCGCATTGACCGCGCGGCCGGAGAGCTGGCTGCGCTGGTGCGTGACGGCGACCGCTCGGCTCGGGTGCGGGATCCCTTCGCGCTGCCTGCCGGATTCAGCCTGGTGGGCGGTTTTGGCGCGCAGTAGGCGTCTCGGTTCCTTCCCGAATGGGTGGGCGTTTCACGTCGGGCAGCCCCGCTGGTGACATCCCTGTGCTCAGATGGTCTGTGTGCAGAGCCGGATCGTGAAGCGCGTCGGGACGGCCGCCGCTGTCGCGGCGCTGCTCGTGCTACTTGCCGGGTGTGCCTCCACACCGGATCGCGGCAATGCGCACCCGCAGCGGTGGCCGCTTGGCCTTCCCGCGAGCGTCGTGCAGGGCTGCGAGCAGAGCGTCGGATTGGGCGACTCGGCGGTAGCTGCCACGTTCTACCGCGACAGTGAGGGCGTGCACGTGCGGATTGGTCACGCTGACGGTCGCGGCAACGGAATCGCGATAGGCAGCGGCGGCGGCATGTCGAACACCGAATCTGCTCTGTTGTCGTGCCTCACCGTCGCATCGGGACCGCCTGAGGCGTACCCCACCGACACCGCGGGTCTGCTGCTGCTCTGGAGGTACTCCACCTCGGTGCTGTGGCCCTGCCTTGCTCAGCACGGCGTCGACCCGGGGCCCTCGCCATCACGCGCCGACATCGTGGGCGGCGATCCGCTGCGCATCAATCCCTACGCCCGGCTGTACTCGCGCATTTCTGACGAGCGGCTGCAGCAGTTGCGGCGCGATTGCCCGGCGGTTCCGCCGTACCTGATCCCGACTGCCGGATGACGGTCCGTCGGCTCCGCGAGCGCGAGGGCTCCGCGGTCGGGCTCGCCGTGGCGGTCGTGGCAGGGCTCGCGCTCTTGACCGGATGCGCGGCAGGCGCCGTACCCGCGCCGCGCACGACCCCGAATGCGGTCGAAAAGGCCGCGGTACTCCGCACCTCACAGGCCTTCTTCACCGAAACCGCCGACGCGCGCCTGCCATGGATCCAGCTCTGGACGAGCGCGCAATTTCCCACCGCCATGCAGAACTGTGCGGCGCACGAGAGCTACGGTCAGCTCGAGGTGACGATCGCGGTGCCTGAGCTCAGCAGGCCGACCTATCGGATTGTCGGCAGCGGCTCGGAGCCCAATGAGGCAGAGGCCGCGCGCATCATCTCGCGCTGTGCCGCCGCGACGCCGCTCGATGACCGGGTGCTGCAGCTGCCCGCCAGCGACGCAGACGCCCTCTACTCCTACGCGCTGACGACTCTGCGGCCCTGCCTGCTCGCTCATGGATACTCGGTGCGCAGGATGCCGGCGCGCGCCGATTTCGAAGAGAGGCTGCGAGGCCAGCAGCCCTGGAGCCCGTACGACACGGTGATCGTGACGACCCGTTTGGCCTGGTACGCGATCTCTGATGCCTGCCCGGCCCTTCCCGCCGCGCTCAGTAGCGCCGCTACCCTCGAACCGTGAGAACGCGACGGCTCGCGGTGACCGCCGTGATGGCAGTGCTCCTCGCTCTCGCCGCGGCCTGCAGCGCGGCGCCGCCCCCACGGACGACGCCGAATCAGGTCGAAAAGGCAGCGCTCGCGCAGGCTCGTCAGTCGGCAGTACAAGACGGCGTGCCGATCGCGCCCGACGTCTGGACCCAGCTCTGGACCCCGACCCAGGCCGGCCGTGTCATCAAGGCGTGCGTCACGCGTGGCAGCGCAGGGGACGTCGAGTTCACCGCAGACCCCCTCTCTCAGAGCCCGGGTCAACTCACCTACGGGGTACATTTCTCGAACTCAGACTCTGGGTTCAACAACCCGCTCGCCTCCTGGAGGCTGGTGGACAGCTGCGTCGCGGCCTACCCGGTGGACTTTCGACTTGCTCTGCTTCCGACGCAGGTGAGTGCTGCGCTCTATTCCTACGACCTCACCGTGCTGCGCCGGTGCCTGGCTGCTCACGGTCAACGGGTGCCACGGCTGCCGAGTCGCGCGCGCTTCGAGCATCTGCTGCGAGCGGGCGCCCCGTGGAACGCCTACGACCTCGTCGTCGTGAAGAACCGCGCGGCGTGGTACGCGCTTGCCGACGCCTGCCCGGCTCTGCCAGCCGCCATTGCGAAGCGTGTCGCGGCCGCCAACACCTCGGTTCAGGGGCGCTGACCTCCGGACCCGCATAGCCTCGGAGGTGTGAGGCTCAGGGATGCGGTCGTCGCATGCGCCGTCGCGCTGGTCGCGGCGTTGTCGTCGTGCTCTTCCTCGCCCGGTCCGCGGACGACACCCAACGCGGTGGAACGACAGGCGGTCGCCGCGGCGAGTCAGTACTACCCCCAGTCGAGCGACGACATCGAATGGGTGCAGCTCTGGACCATCACTCAGGCGGGGCCAGTCATCGAGTCCTGCGTCGAGCTCCGCAGTGGCGGAGTGGTCCAAGCAGACATCAAATTCTCACCAGGGGGCGAGTTCGGGTACATCTTCACCTTCGACCTGGTGTCGACCAAGTCTGTGGACGTCCAGCGGTACGGAAGCTCGATGGGCGCCACCCGTGTCATCAACGACTGCATTGCCCAGACTCCGATCGACAACAGGATGTTCAGGTTGGATGCCTCGCGGGTTGATGAGTTGTACTCCTACTACGGCATTCGGCTGCGGCGCTGCCTGATCGCGCACGGGCAGCGGATCGCTCCTGCACCCAGCAGGACTCAGTTCCTGCGCCAGCGGCGAGCGGGGACCACCTGGAGCCCCTACGACCAGGTTGTGGTCAAGACCAGGGCTGACTGGTATGCGCTCTCGGACTCGTGCCCGGTTCTTCCTCCTGACCTCGCCGCCGGCCTCTAGGGGACGCGGCCGACGTTGTCGCCATCAACACCGCGATCACCGCGCCGTAGCGGCACGGGTGTGACACGCTCGCGGGATGAGAATGCAGGTGTCGACGGTGGCGGTGCTCGCCGCAGGGCTCGCCGCTGTGCTGCTCGGCTGCTCGGCGACACCGACCACGCCACCACGCACCGAGCCGAACGCGGTCGAGCGATCAGCGGTCGCCGTTTCGCGGGCTGTGTCGTCGCCGCAGACGTCGACGAGCACCGAAGTCTGGACCCAGCTCTGGACGACGAATCAGGCCGGCGGCGTCATCGAACGCTGCGTCGCTCGCGAGAGCGGCGGGTTTCTCGCCGTTCGCATCGGACCACTCCAAGGCGCAGGCGCCCTCGAGATCGAGTACGGGATCATCGGCAACTTCTCCATCCGCGACGACCCGTTCACCACGCCGGCCGGCGCCGCTCAGCTCGTTGACGCCTGCGTCGCCTCGGCACCGATCGACACACGTCGTTTGCTCGTTCCTCGACAGGACTGGGCGACTCTCTATTCCTACGACGTGACGGTGCTGCGGCGGTGCCTCATCGAACACGGCCAGGCCGTTCCGACGGTTCCCGATCGCGCCACCTACGAGGGCAGGCTCCGCGCGGGCGAGCCAGTGAGTCCCTACGACAAGGTGCGGATGCGCGATCGCGCGGCGTGGTACGCGCTGTCCGATGCGTGCCCGGCGCTCCCGACGGCCATTGCGAAGCATGTCGCGGCCCTCAGCGACTCTTCCACCACGCCGTAGCGCCCGAACTCACCCCCGACACGCCGGACTGATACGATCAGGAGTCGCGATTCCGCGGCATCCGGAGCAGGCCGGCACGAAGCTGGTCACCGGTGGTG
>JBDUBG010000329.1:0-2201 GCA_040004215.1 Pseudolysinimonas sp.
GCCAACGGCTACTTCGTGCTGCAGCCGAACCGTGTCGGTCGCGAAGACAACGAGTACGGCGATCTTGCCGTCGACTTCTACGGCACCAGCCAGGTCATCGACCCGCGCGGCAACTTCGTGGGCGAGCGCGGCTCGGGCGCAGACGAAGAGGTACTGATCCGCGACCTCGAGATGGATATGGTGCAAGAGATGCGCGACGACTGGCAGTTCTACCGGGACCGTCGTCCCGAGTCGTACACGAGCATCCCGAAGCCTTAATTTCGACACGGCCTGCGGCCTACTCAATCACCGGAGGTATTTCATGGCGACAACCCTCATCACCGGCGGCACCGTTGTGACCGCCACCGGCCGTGGTGCTGCCGACGTGCTGGTCGACGGCGAGAAGATCGTCGGCGTGCTAGCCCCCGGCTCGGTGCTGCTCGGCACGAACCTTGCCGAGTCGGCCGATCAAGTGATCGACGCGACCGGCAAATACGTCATCCCGGGCGGTGTGGATGCTCACACCCACATGCAGATGCCGTTCGGCGGCACCGAGGCAAGCGACACCTTCGAGACCGGCACCCGTGCCGCGGCCTTCGGTGGAACCACCAGCATCGTCGACTTCGTGGTGCAGTACCCCGACCAGAACATCCTCGACCAGTACCACCTCTGGCAAGAGAAGGCAGCAGGCAACTGCGCGATCGACTATGGATTCCACCAGATCCTCAGCGACGTTCAGGATTCCAGCCTCACCGCGATGGACGAGCTCATTGCAGAGGGCGTCACCAGTTTCAAGCTGTTCATGGCGTACAAAGGCGTGTTTCTGAGCGACGACGGGCAGATCCTGCGCGCGTTCCAGAAGGGCGCGGAGAACGGCGCGATGATGATGATGCACGCCGAGAACGGCGCCATGATCGACGTGCTCGTCAAGCAGGCTCTTGAGGCCGGCCACACCAGCCCGCTCTACCACGGCATTAGCCGGCCATGGCAGGCAGAAGAAGAGGCAACCCACCGCGCGATCATGATCGCCGACCTCACCGGGGCGCCGCTGTACATCGTGCACGTCAGCGCCAAGCAAGCCGTTGAGCAGATCGCCGCGGCACGCGACCGCGGCGCGAACGTCTTCGGCGAGACGTGCCCGCAGTACCTGTACCTCTCGCTCGAAGATCAGCTGGGCGCCCACTCGAAGGAGTGGGGCGACTTCGAGGGTGCCAAGTGGGTCTGCTCCACGCCGCTGCGCAGCAAGCACGAGGGTCACCAGGATCACATGTGGCAGAGCCTGCGCACCAATGACATCCAGATGGTCTCGACCGACCACTGCCCGTTCTGCATGAAGGGTCAGAAAGACATGGGGATCGGCGACTTCTCGAAGATCCCGAACGGGATCGGCTCCGTCGAGCACCGCGTCGACCTGCTCTACCAGGGCGTCGTCGAGGGGCGCATCACCCTCGAGCGCTGGGTCGAAATCACGTCGACTACCCCGGCGCGCATGTTCGGGCTGTACGGGCAGAAGGGGGTCATCCAGCCGGGAGCCGACGCCGACATCGTGGTCTACGACCCCAACGGGCACACGAGCATCGGCCTCAACAAGACCCATCACATGAACATGGACTACTCGGCATGGGAGGGCTTCGAGATCGACGGACATGTCGACACGGTCATCAGCCGCGGCAAGGTCGTCATCGACAAGAACGAGTATCAGGGCGCGAAGGGCGACGGCAAGTACATCAAGCGCGGCCTGTCGCAGTACCTGGTGTAACGGATGGATTTCGGGGCAGTTCTCCAAACAAATCCGCCGGCTTCGCGCACCGTCGCCCTCGCCAAGCTGGCCGAGCAGCACGGCTTCAGCCACGTGTGGACTTTCGACTCGCACCTGCTCTGGCAGGAGCCGTACGTCATCTACAGCCAGATCCTCGCCGAGACGCGACGGGTGAAGGTGGGCCCGTTCGTCACCAACCCGGCGACGCGCGACTGGACGGTCACGGCATCCGTGTTCGCCACCCTCAACGAGATGTACGGCAACCGCACGGTGGTCGGCATCGGCCGCGGTGACTCGGCGGTGCGCGTGACGAACGGCAAGCCGACGACGCTGAAAGAGCTGCGCGAGGCGATTCACGTGATCCGTGAACTCGGCAACTCGCGCAGCGTGGTCTACAACGGAGCCGAACTGCGCTTTCCGTGGAGCGTGGGCAGCGAACTCGAGGTCTGGGTCGCGGCATACG
>JBDUBG010000141.1:0-2200 GCA_040004215.1 Pseudolysinimonas sp.
GCGACCCCGTTCGCCATGGTCGCCCTGCAGGAGCGCATGTCGTTCTTCGTCGAGCCGACCCAAGAGGTCTACGAAGGAATGATCGTGGGCGAGAACTCGCGTGCAGATGACCTCGACGTCAACATCACCAAAGAGAAGCAGCTCACCAACATGCGGCAGTCGACCGCAGACAATTTCGAGCGGATGACCCCCTCTCGGCGGCTGACGCTCGAGGAGTGCCTCGAGTTCGCTCGCGAGGACGAGTGCGTGGAGGTCACGCCCGAGGTGGTCCGCATCCGCAAGGTGGAACTCGACCAGAGCGCGCGTGCCCGCCGCACGAGCCGTCTGAAGCGCCAGGACGCCAACGTCTAGTTGCCGTGCGGGGCGGCGTTACGCTGGCGTTACGGGGATCGTCGATACTGACGGCATGACAACTCGCACCCGGGCGCACCGCCTCGTCACCATCACTCTCGCCGCGTCGCTGTTGGTCGCGTCTCCGCTGCTGCTCTCGGGCTGCAGCCTCCTTCCCGGTCACGGCGGCAGTGGGATCACCATTCCCGGTGTCGGCAGCTTCGGAACGGGCAAGCTGCCCTCCGACTGGCCGAAGACCGTTCCCGTGGCCTCCGGTGACGTTGTGTTCGGTGCAGCGGCCGGCAACGCCAAGAGTTCGGATGGCCGCATCTGGAACGCCACCATCAAGGTCTCGGGCGCTGACGCCTACGGCAAGATCAAGAGCCAGCTCGAGGGGGCAGGCTTCAAGGTTGACGCGGAGCCTGACAGCGGTGACGCCACCGGTGGCACCGGCACCTTCCTCAAAGATCCGGACTCCGTGTTGGTCGTCGTGACTAAGGCAGACGAGAAGACGGGCTGGGTCGCTAACTACACCGTCACCGAGGGTGGACCGAGCAGCGCTCCCGTCGGGTGAGTCTGCGGCACTGTCAACCTCGAAGTACCTCTCGTTCGTCGCAAGAATGCGCGCAGACCCGCATTGTGGGTCGATTCACCCGCCAATACACTGAGCGCGCATCCTGCACCGAGAGAACGAGGAACCCATGACCACCACCCGGCGTCGACGCTTTCCCCTGATCGCCCTAGCGGGCTCGCTCGCCCTCGCGGCTCCGCTCATGCTCTCGGGCTGCAGCCTGCTTCACCTTCCCGGCAGCTCGAATGGCGGTGGAATCACCATCCCCGGAGTTGGCTCAGCCGGAACCGGCAAGCTGCCCAGCGACTTCCCGACCTCTGACGTGCCCGTCATCAAGGGCGATATCGTGAGCGGCCTGTCCCTTGGCGCCGGCAAAGACAAGGCGTGGAACGTGACAGTCAAAGTGTCGGGCGTCGACTCGTTCGACGAGATCTCTTCTGAGCTGACCGGCGCAGGCTTCAAGCAGCAGACAGACGGCGGCAAGACGGACGACGGTGCTACGGGAGTATTCGCCAAGGGTGGGTACAACGTCGTCGTCTTGCTCAGCAAGGCCGACGACAAGACCGGATTCGTCGCCAACTACACCGTCACGAGGTCGAGCGACTCGTCGAACGGCTAACGCACAGCTTCGGCGGCGTCTTCAGGCGCGAGTTGATCCGGGAGCAGGGCAGTCGGCGCGACGGTCGGCGCCGGCTTCTTTGCCAAGCCCACGCGCAGAAACAGGACGAGTACCGCGACTGCGTATGAGAGCCAGCCAATCACTTGCAGCCAACTCGGTGAGAGCTTGAACAGCAGTATCCCGCGGAGCAGGGTGGCGTACCAGCTCGTGGGCGGGATCACGCCGGCCAGGTTGTACGCACTGGCACCGGCGGGCAGGATTCCGGCTTCCTGGAGGTCGCCCAGCCCTGAAGCGAACACCCCAGCCGCGACGATCACTAAGAACAAGCCGGTCCAGAAGAAGAAGCGTGAGAGGTTGATTCGCACGAATCCGCGGTAAATCAGGTACGAGATGGCGGCCGCCACCAGAATGCCCATGACGGCGCCGATTGAGCCGAGCACTGCTTGTCCGCTCGAGGTGATGCTCGCCCAGATGAACAGTGCTGTTTCGACACCCTCGCGGCCGACACTGACAACTCCGAGCACCACGATCGCCGCGGCCGAACTGGCGATGGCGGCGGAGAGTTGGCCCTGCAGTTCGCCCTTGAGGTGGCGGGCGTGCCGCGCCATCCAAAAGATCATCCAGGTGACCAGGGCAACCGCGACGATCGAGAGGCTGCCGCCCAGTCCCTCCTGCGCCTC
>JBDUBG010000207.1:0-7302 GCA_040004215.1 Pseudolysinimonas sp.
AAAGGTCCCACCCATCAGCCGGATCTCAAACAACCTGGCTGGGCACTACACCTAGGCGCTCGACCGCTCAGCAGGCCTCGAGGATTGGTTGCTCGTGACAGCGCGCGCAGTCGGCTGGCGCTACGACCAGAATCCCGACAAGTTTAGAAGAACCTGCGCATGTACTCGGCGCTCTCGTGAAAGCCGAGACGGTCGTAAAAGCCACCGGCGCGGCGGCTTGCAACCGTGAGCTGAGTGACTCCGCGCCGCTCGCACTCCGCCTCGACGGCTCGCACGAGCTGCGTGCCGACGTCGAGACCGCGAGCCGACGCATCCACCACCAACTCCTGCAGTTGCGCCGACGGGCCGTTGGTGGCCAGCAGGGGCACAATCGTGGTCAACGCGTAGCCCTGAAGCGCGCCGCCGGCACCCTCGGATACATAGACGACCACGCTGGGCTGCTCCCCCGCGAAGTACGAGGCGATCGTCGCGTCGAAGGCGGCGCGTACGGGTGGGAACGCGTGACCAAGTTCGCCGACCAGGGCGAAGAGACCATCTTCGTCGCCCCGGTGTGCCTCGCGGATCATGATGCGACCTCTTAGCGCGCGAAGTTGCTGCGGTAGTACTCGAAGTACCAGCCGATGACCGCCACAATCACGATCGGAGCGCCGATAAACGAAATCCAGGTGCCGATCGCGAGACCGAGAAAGACCAGGGCGAGCGACAAGCCCAACACGAACGGCCACCAGCTCCACGGGCTGAAGTTACCAATCTCGGGGTCACCGTCATCGATATTCGCATCGACCAGATCAGAGGGCGCCTCGCCGCCCTGCGCCGCGTGCGTGCGACCCAGGTAGAAGGCCAAGAAGAACGAGAAAACTCCTGACAGCCCCATGGCGACAGCGCCGACCCATTC
Source organism: Pseudolysinimonas sp. (assembly GCA_040004215.1). GTDB lineage: Bacteria > Actinomycetota > Actinomycetes > Actinomycetales > Microbacteriaceae > Lysinimonas. Next base: position 896 of record JBDUBG010000207.1, read on the forward strand.
GACCCGGTCGAACTCCGAGAAGAACAGCGACCAGATGATGTAGACCGCGTCGGCGAGCCAAAAGAAGCCACCCAGGATCCAGAACAGATTCGTGTTCGCGCGCATGGGCTATTTCACCTCTCCGGACGCCAGATCGAGCACGGGACCATCCGGCGCGTCCTTGAACGGCCCAACCCCCACCGGGATGCCCACCTCGGGGTGGTGCAGGTCGAACGCCGGCGACTCCGAGCGGATGCGCGGAATCGAAGTGAAGTTGTGCCGCGGCGGTGGGCAGGAGGTCGCCCACTCGAGCGAGCGGGCGGTACCCCACGGGTCATCGACGGTCACCTTGGGCGCGTGGCGCGCGGTGAGGTAGACGTTGATGAGGAAGGGGAGCATCGACACACCCAGAATCGCGGCGCCAAAGGTCGAGAGCTGGTTCATCCAGGTGAAGCCCTCGTCTGGCAGATAGCTCGCGTAGCGGCGCGGCATGCCGATAACGCCCAGCCAGTGCTGGATGAGGAACGTCGTGTGGAATCCGATGAACAGCAACCAGAAATGGATCTTGCCGAGTCGCTCATTGAGCATCTTGCCTGTCCACTTGGGCCACCAGAAGTAGAAGCCCGAGAACATCGCGAACACCACGGTTCCAAAGACCACGTAGTGGAAGTGAGCGACCACGAAGTAGCTGTCAGAGACGTGGAAGTCGAGCGGCGGCGACGCCAGAATCACACCCGTGAGACCCCCGAAGGTGAAGGTGACCAGAAACCCGATCGCCCACAACATTGGAGTCTCGAAGGTAAGGGAGCCACGCCACATGGTGCCGATCCAGTTGAAGATCTTCACACCGGTCGGCACCGCGATCAGCATGGACATCAACGAGAAGAACGGCAGCAATACGGCGCCGGTGACGTACATGTGGTGCGCCCACACCGTGACCGAGAGAGCCCCGATCGCAATGGTGGCGTAGATCAAGGTCTTGTAGCCGAAAATTGGCTTACGGCTGAACACCGGGAACACTTCTGACACGATGCCGAAGAACGGGATCGCAATGATGTACACCTCGGGATGCCCGAAGAACCAGAACAGGTGCTGCCACAGGATCACGCCACCATTGGCGGGGTCGTATATGTGAGCCCCGAATACCCTGTCCGCGCCAAGGGCGAAGAGAGCAGCTGCCAGCACCGGGAACGCCATGATGATTAGCAACGAGGTAACCAGCGTGTTCCAGCTGAAGATCGGCATCCGGAACATGGTCATGCCGGGAGCGCGCATCGTGATGATCGTGGTGATGAAGTTCACGGCGCCGAGGATGGTGCCGAACCCGGTGAGCGCGAGCCCGAACACCCAGAGGTTGCCGCCCAGGCCGGGCGTGAATGTCGTGCTCGACAGCGGTGCATATGCGGTCCAGCCAAATGCAGCAGCCCCTTGCGGAGTCAAGAAGCCGCTCATCGTGACGATCGAGCCGAACAGATAGAGCCAGTATGCAAAAGCGTTCAATCGTGGGAACGCGACGTCCGGAGCGCCGATCTGCAGAGGCATCGCGACGTTGGCGAATCCGGCGAACAACGGCGTCGCGAACAGCAGCAGCATGATCGTGCCGTGCATCGTAAACAACTGGTTGTACTGCTCGTTGGAGCCGACGACGTCGAGCCCCGGCGTGAACAGCTCGGCACGGATCACGAGAGCTAGCACTCCGCCGACGCAGAAGTAGATGAACGACGTGATCAGGTACAGGTACCCGATCGTCTTGTGGTCAGTGGTAGTGATCCACTTGACCACAACGTTGCCTTTGCGCTCGACATTGTTGCCCCCGTTTGTCGTCGTCGCTGGACGGGGACTCAACGTCGTGGGTGCGGGTGCGGTTGCGGTGCTCATCGCCTAACCCTCTGTGCTGGTGCCGGTGTTACCCGGCAGGTTGGAATTCGTGTCGTACTCGGGGCCAAGACGGCCGACCTGGCCGAGATCTTTCAAGTCTTGGATGTGCTGCTCATAGTCGGCCTCGGAGACCACCTTGACCTGGAAGAGCATGTCGGCGTGGTACTCGCCGCAGAGCTCTGCGCACTTGCCTGCGTATGTGCCAATTTTCTGGGGAATGAAGTACATGTGATTGGTCTGCGCCGGGATCACATCCTTTTTGTACAAGAAGTCGACGACCCAGAAGTCGTGCGCGACATCGCGCGACCTGATGTCGATTTGCACCTTCTTGTTGACCGGAAGATACAGAGTCGGCAGCTTGCTGAGATCGACGCTGCCGTCAGGATTCAGACGGCTCTGCACCTGCACGCCCGGCGAGTAGACCTTCTCGTCGAGGTAGTTGAAGTCCCACGACCAACGCTTGGCGTACACCTCGATCTTGACGTCAGGATTGCCGGGATTGGCTTCGATGGCTGACTGGTCGCGGGCCGTGAAGGCAAAGAAGCCAAGCACCAGAATGAGCGGCACGACCGTGTAGAAAATCTCGATCGGCAGGTTGTAGCGGAGCTGCACCGGCAGCCCGGTCTGACCTTTGCGGCGGCGGTACACCACGGCGGCCCAAATGATGAGGCCCCAGGCGATGAAGGCGACGAACAGCAGCACGATCCAGGAGGTGACCCAGAGACCCGTGATGCGGTCGGTGTGGTTAGTGACGCCCGGCCCACCGGGCAAAAAGCCCGCCAGCTGCTGCTGCGAACAACCGGCCAGGACGAGCGCGACAGCGCCACCGATGGGAAGCAATGCCCAGCGCGCCAAGCGGGATCGGCGTGGCCGATTCACCGTGGGCCGCCGAATCTCAGACGGCTGGGAGTGGGGGCGGTTGGAGCGCACCTGAAACCTCTCGAGCGTGGGGCTGTTTCTCTTCCACTCTACAACGGAGGAAGGCCCCCACCTTCCCGGTGGGGGCCTTCAAAAACCGTGTCAGACCTGGTCAGAAGTTCAGTGGAATGAGTCCCCGCACGCGCAACTGCCGCCGGCGTTGGGGTTGTCGATGGTGAACCCCTGCTTCTGGATGGTGTCTTCGAAGTCGATGGATGCTCCGTCGAGATACGGCACGCTCATCGGGTCAACGACGACCTCGACGCCGTCGAAGTCGGCGGTGGTGTCACCGTCGAGGAGGCGCTCATCAAAGTAGAGCTGGTAAATGAGGCCCGAGCATCCTCCGGGTTGCACAGCCACCCGCAGTCGCAGGTCGTCTCGACCCTCCTGCTCGAGCAGGCTGCGCACTTTGCCCGCTGCGACGTCAGAGAGCTTGACGCCGTGCGTAGGGGGCTCTGTGGTCTCGGTGTTGGCGATCAGGGTGTCGGACATGTCATCCAGTGTACGACGGGATGCTGAGCACGTGCGGGCTAAAGAGTGCGCGAATTGAGCCGCGAGAGCAGCAGTGCCTCCGCCAGGATGGCGCGCTGCAACGTCGGCAGATGCAGCGACTCGTTCGGGCTGTGCGCCCGGGTGTCTGGGTCTTCGACGCCGGTAATCAGGATCTGCGCGTGAGGATACCGCGCGACCAGATCGGCGATGAACGGAATCGAACCGCCGGAGCCCATCAGAACCGCTTCGGCGCCGTAGGCCTCTTTCATCGCTCCGACGGCGTCTTCTGCTGCCCAGCCACTGGCATCCACGAGGAAGGGCTGGCCGAGATCGAGGTCCTCGATCTCGAGATGTGCCCCGAACGGCACATGCTCAAACAAGTGAGCAGAGAGCGCCTCGAATGCCGCGCGATCGTCTTGGCCGGGCGCGACGCGAGCACTGATGCGCACCCGAACGCTGGGGATGAGCGTGTTCGAGGCGTTCTTCACGCTGGGAGCGTCGATTCCGGTCACGGTGATCGAGGGCTGGTACCAGGCGCGAGACAGGATGTCGCCGGTGCCGATCGGGTCGACGCCCTCGAGAAGTCCGGTCTCTTCGCGCAGTTTCGCCTCGTCGTATTCGGGCGTCTCCGCCTCGTGCGAGGTGAGACCTTTCACCGCGACGGATCCATCCTTCTTCCAGAGAGTGGCCAGCAGTTCGATAGCGGCGAGCATGGCATCCGGCACCTGACCACCGAACACGCCGGAGTGCGAGGCGTGGTCGAGGGTCGACACCCGGAGGTTGAAGGCCACAGCGCCACGAAGCGCGACGGTCAGGCCGGGCGAGGTGAGATCCCAGTTGCCTCCGTCGGCGACGACAATCGCGTCGGCGGCGAGTTGGTCGTGGTACCGCTCAAGAATCGCCGGGAGGGATCGAGAGCCGAACTCCTCCTCTCCCTCGGCGAAGAGCACGATGCCGACATCCGGCTCGGCACCGAGCACCGATGTCAGGGCGCGGATGGCTCCGATGTGGGTGATCGCGCCCGCCTTGTCGTCGGCGACACCGCGTCCGTACAGGCGATCGCCGCGCAGCGTTGGCTCGAACGGCTTTGACTCCCAGTGGGCTTCGTCGCCTTCCGGCTGCACGTCGTGGTGCGCGTACAGCAACACGGTAGGTCTGCCGTTGCGTGCGGCCCGGCGCGCGAGCACCGCTGGCATCCCGAGCTTGCCTGCTCCCGAGACGGCGTCGGCAGGGATCGGCTCTTGGATGACGTCGACGCTCTCGAAGATGCCGGTCGCCCGGGCCAGCTCTGCCACCCTTTCGGCGCTGGCGCGCACGTGGGCGGGGTCGAACCCATCCCACGAGACCGAGGGAATGCGCACCAGGGTCGAGAGCTCGGCGATCGCCGCGGGAAGACCGGCTTGCACCGCCTCCCGGAAAGCGTCTGCGTGCGGGGTGGAGGTGGACGACGGCTCGGAAGCGTGATGTGAGGCCATGCGGGTAATCTAAACACCACACGAGAGCAAGGACCCCCACCGTGGCCAAGACCCCGAAGTCCCGCGACGACGCAGCGACGACAGCGTCGACGACGGTGTCGACCGCCGTCGAGCCCGAGGTGCCGTCGACCAAGGGTCGGGCGACGCCGACGCGCAAGCAGCAGGAGGCGGCGCGCAAGCAGCCCCTGGTGCCGAGCGACCGAAAGTTGGCTGCGCGCCAATCGCGGGACCAGCAGGCGATGCAGCGCGATCGTGCGCGAGTGGGCATGGCGCGAGGCGAAGACAAGTACCTGCCGCTCCGCGACAAGGGGCCGCAGAAGCGCTACGCCCGTGACTTCGTCGACGCACGGTTCAGCCTGGGCGAGGTGCTGCTTCCGATTCTGGTGCTCGTGATCCTCACCTACTTCCTGCCGCCCGCCTACTCAAGCATCGCGTTGATCGGGGTCTGGCTCGTGCTGCTGGTGGTGGTCGCTGATGGCATCTGGATGGGCATGAAGCTCACCCGGCAGCTTGCCGACAAGTACGGCAAAGAGAGGGTTGAGCGCGGCCTGCGCTGGTACTCCTTCATGCGCGCGATTCAGCTGCGCCCGATGCGCCTGCCCAAGCCGCAGGTCAAGCGCGGGCAGTACCCCAGCTAGCTCTGGACTCTGGAGCGCAGTTCACAGTTGATCGCGCTCGCCCAGAACGGGCCGCGGTACAGGAATGCCGTGTAGCCCTGCACCAGGGTGGCCCCCGCGTTCACGCGCGCCGCGACATCCGCGCCGGACTCGACGCCGCCGACCGAGATCACGCAGAGCTCGGGCCCAACCGTCGCGCGCAGTAGTTTCAGCACCTCAAGAGCGCGTGCCGCCACAGGAGGACCCGACAGCCCTCCGGCGCCCGCCGCCGCGACGACGTCAGGGGCGGTGCTCAGCCCCTCGCGTGACAGTGTGGTGTTGGTCGCGACGATGCCGGCGAGTTTCAGTCGCACGGCAAGTTCGGCGATCCTGCGCACCTCGTCATCGCTCAGATCGGGCGCGATCTTAACCAGCACCGGGACTCCCCCGACACCTGCTCCCCCGACACGTGCTCGCCCGGCCTCGTCGCGCACTGCCTCGAGCAGTGGCGCGAGCTTGTCGAGCTCCTGGAGCCCGCGGAGCCCTGGGGTGTTGGGCGAACTCACATTCACCACGAGATAGTCGGCGTGCGGAGCCAGCAGGCGCGTGCTCTCGAGGTAGTCGGCGATCGCGTCATCCACCTCGACGACGCGACTCTTGCCAATGTTGACGCCAATGATCGGGCGGATACCGCGGCCAGCCTCGCGCTCAAGCCGAGGCACGGCGGCCGCTGCTCCGTGATTGTTGAACCCCATGCGGTTGATGACCGCTCGGTCAGGGATCAGGCGGAACAGCCGTGGCTTCGGGTTGCCCGGTTGCGCACGGGCGGTGATGGTGCCGACCTCGACGTGGCCGAAGCCGAGCTGCCCGAGCCCGCGGATGCCGCGTGCGTCTTTGTCGAATCCGGCCGCCACGCCAAACGGGGACGGGAAGGTGAGCCCGAGCGTGTGCACCGCGAGCCGTGGATCGGGGCGAGTGGCACGGCGAATCAGCGCGCCGACACCGATGGCCGGCAGCATCCGGATCACCAGGAAGGCCAGATGGTGCGCGAACTCGGGATCGAGGCGCG
>JBDUBG010000439.1:0-7290 GCA_040004215.1 Pseudolysinimonas sp.
TCGCCAAGAGCTTCAACCAGCAGGGCGCAGAGATCGGCCGCTATGAGGCCGAGAACAAAAATCAGATCATGCTGCAGATCAAGCAGCAGATGAGCGGACAGTGGTTCTTCGCGATCGTCAGCGTGTTTCTCTCGGTGATTCCCGCGGTCATCTACCTGGTCGCGGCATGGCTGCTTTTTCACGACGTGAAGGTCACACCAGGAACCATCGTGGCCTTCACCACCGTGCAGGCCCGCCTGCTGTTCCCCCTCATGGGACTGCTGCGCGTCGCGCTCGACCTGCAGACCTCGCAGGCGCTGTTTGCCCGCATCTTCGAGTACCTCGACCTGGTCCCGTTGATCGCTGACGCTCCGGATGCCCGCCGAGTTGCCGCCGGCCAGCTCGGCCGGGTGCAGTTCGACCGGGTGGTCTTTCGCTACCCAGACGCTCCATCAGACTCGCCCGCGACTCTGAAAGAGGTGAGCTTCAACATTGAGCCCGGCCAGTACGCGGCGTTCGTCGGGCCGTCAGGAGCAGGCAAGACAACCGTGTCATACCTGGTGCCTCGACTGCATGACGTCACGGGGGGAGCCGTACTGTTCGCCGGCGACGACGTGCGCGAGCTGCAGCAGGAGTCGCTGATCGGCGCGATCGGCATCGTGAGCCAAGAGACCTATCTCTTTCACGCGACGATCGCCGAAAACCTGCGGTACGCGAAGCCGGGAGCAAGTGACGACGAACTGGTGGCGGCGGCGAAGGCTGCCAACATCCATGACACGATCGCGTCGTTCCCCGACCGCTACGACACCGTCGTGGGCGAGCGTGGATATCGACTCAGCGGGGGCGAAAAACAGCGGGTGGCGATTGCGCGGGTGCTGCTCAAAGACCCGGCAGTGCTGATTCTCGATGAGGCGACCAGTGCTCTCGATACGGTGTCGGAGCGCCTCGTGCAGAGCGCCCTCGATCAGGCAGCCCGTGGTCGCACCACGATCGCGATCGCCCATCGGCTTTCGACCGTGGTAGCCGCCGATGTGATCTTCGTGGTCGAGGCTGGCCGCATCGTCGAGCGCGGAACGCACGCAGAATTGCTCAAGAATGGCGGGGTCTATTCCCGGCTGTTCGCCGAGCAACTGGCGGCAGCCGAGATCCCCTAACTGCTCGACCGGCTGGGCTGGCAGACGCGCACGAGCCTCCACGATTCCTCCGAACGCCTCGGTGTGACCCTCCTGGGGACTAGTTTCGAAAAATGGCGACCACTCAAAACGGGCTTGACCGCGGTGACACCGATTGGTTCAAGTCAGCCGTTTTCTATGAGGTTTTGATTCGATCGTTCCGCGACTCGTCCGGCGACGGCGTGGGTGACCTCAGCGGTCTCACCGAGAAACTCGACTATCTCGAGTGGCTCGGAGTGGACTGCATCTGGCTGCCGCCGTTCTTCCCGTCACCACTGAAGGACGGCGGCTACGACGTCGCTGACTACACGGCGGTGGCCTCAGACATCGGCACGATCGATGACTTCCAGGTGTTTCTCGACGCGGCGCACGCTCGTGGTATTCGGGTGATCATCGACGTTGTCATGAACCACACCTCGGATCAGCATCCCTGGTTTCAGTCATCGCGTTCAGACCCGGAGGGGCCGTTCGGCGACTTCTACGTGTGGTCAGAAACCGACGAGCCGTACTCGGACGCCCGCATTATCTTCGTCGACACCGAGGCGTCGAACTGGTCGTGGGATCCGGTGCGTCAGCGCTACTTCTGGCACCGCTTCTACAGCCACCAGCCCGATCTGAACTTCGAGAATCCTGCGGTTCACCAGGCGATGCTTGATGTTCTCGACTTTTGGATGGAGAAGGGCGTCGACGGCTTCCGACTTGACGCGGTGCCGTACCTCTACGAAGAGGAGGGCACCAGCAGCGAGAACCTCAAGCGGACTCACCAGTTCCTCAAGAAGGTGCGCAAACACGTGGACGAGAACTACCCGGGCCGCGTTCTGCTCGCCGAGGCCAATCAGTGGCCCGCCGATGTTGTCGACTATTTCGGCGATCCGGCGGTGGGGGGTGACGAGTGCCACATGTGCTTCCACTTTCCAGTGATGCCGCGCATTTTCATGTCGGTGCGTCGCGAGTCGCGCTACCCGATCAGCGAGATCCTCGAGCAGACGCCGACCATCCCGGAGCACTGCCAGTGGGGCATTTTCTTGCGCAACCACGACGAGCTGACGCTCGAGATGGTGACCGATGAGGATCGCGACTACATGTGGAACGAATACGCCTCCGATCCCCGGATGAAGGCGAACATCGGCATCCGCCGTCGGCTGGCCCCGCTGCTCGACAACGACACCAATCAGATGGAGTTGTTCACCGCGCTCCTGCTGAGCCTGCCCGGATCCCCCGTGCTCTACTACGGCGACGAGATCGGGATGGGCGACAACATCTGGCTCGGCGACCGTGACGGTGTGCGCACCCCGATGCAATGGACTCCTGACCGCAACGCCGGCTTCTCGACCGCAACTCCTGGCCGACTGTCGCTGCCGGTGATCATGGATCCCGTCTTCGGCTTCCAGGCGATCAACGTCGAGGCGCAGCAGGCGAGCGCCTCGTCGCTGTTGCAGTGGACACGCAGGATGATCGCCGTGCGCAAGCAACACAGCGCATTCGGTCGTGGCACCTTCATCGACCTCGGTGGCAGCAACCCCTCGGTGCTCTCGTATCTTCGCCAGGACGGCGACGACGTGATGCTCTGCATCAATAACCTCTCGCGCTTTCCGCAGCCGGTCGAGCTCGACCTTCACCAATTCAGTGGTCAGCGTCCCGTCGAGATGCTCGGCGGCGTCGAGTTTCCGCCCATCGGTGAACTGCCATACCTGCTGACGCTCGCGGGGTACGGCTTCTATTGGTTCCGGATCCTCGGTGCCGCCTCAGCACGAGGAGAGAACGAATGAGCACATGGACAGATCGACCGGAGTTGGCCGCCTACATGAGCCGCCAGCGATGGTTCGCGGGTTCGAAGCAGGTCACGGTGACCGATGACAGGCCGCTGGCCTGGTTGAGTGGCCCGTCGCCTGATCTCGGCGTCCGGTTCGAGATTGTGTCGGTGCTGTGCGGCACCGAGAGTGCCGTCTACAACGTGCCGCTGTCGTACCGCCACGAGCCGCGGGAAGACCTTTCATACGGGTTCATCGGTGCCACGAACCTCGACGGTCAGGTCTACTACGTCTACGACGCACTTCACGATTCGGAGGCGCGCGGGGTGCTGCTGGACGGTTTCGTCGACGGTGCCGTGGTTCCCGATGACATCTCGTTCGGCCGGTTGCCCGGCTTCTCTCTCGAGGCGAGCGTCGACAACGTGCTGCTCGGTGCCGAGCAAAGCAACACGTCGGTGATTGCAGGTGATGCGATGGTCAAGTTCTTCCGTCGCCTGAGCCCGGGTGTGAATCCAGACATCGAGGTGCAAGAGGCATTGACCTTGGTCAACTCCGAAGAGATCTCGCCGCTCCTCGGCTGGATCCGGAGCGGAGACCTCGACCTGGCCATGGTGGGACGGTTCCAGCGCTCGGCAACCGACGGGTGGGACACGGCGCGAGCCAGCGTGCGAGCGCTCAGGGTTGATGCGGTGCGGGCTCGAGAGGCAGGCGGCGACTTCGCCAGGGAGGCGGAACGTCTCGGTGCGACGACCGTCGCGGTTCACGCCCAGATGCGCGAGTTGCTGCCGGTCGCGGTCTGGGGTGCCGACGAGCTCGACACACTGGTCGCCCGCCTTACCCACCGGCTCGACGAGGTGGTGGACGCGCACCCCCAGGTCGCCGAATTCGCCGACGGTGCGCGGCTGGCTTACGAGCGGATCGACCGCACAGTGCCGGTTCCTGTTCAGCGCATTCACGGTGACTTTCACCTGGGCCAGACACTGCGCACGACGACAGGTTGGAAGATCATCGATTTCGAAGGCGAGCCGTCGAAGTCGCGTGATGACCGCGTTCGTCTCGACTCGCCGCTGCGCGACTTGGCGGGAATGATGCGTTCTCTCGACTACGTCGCCCATTCGCTGCCGGCTCTCACCGGCGTGATCTCGCTCGATCCCTCAGTCGACGAAACGGCCGTCGCCGATGACTGGGTGCATCGCAACCAGATCGCGTTCCTCTTCGGGTATGGCTTCGATCGCTCGGACGCGATGGTCGCTTTGCTGCGGGCATACGAGATCGATAAGGCGGTCTACGAGGTTGCCTATGAGGCGAACCATCGCCCGGACTGGATCACCATTCCGCTCCGAGCGCTGCGCGCGCTGACCGGCGGTTCCGCCGCCTAGGGGAGTGCGACAGGATCGGCGCGTGATGGGCCGCTAGTCGCGGGTTGCCGCACTCGTTAGAGTGGGGCATTCGCAGTACGACCTGCAGCGTGGAGGCCCCAGGTGACGCACGACGCCACAGGTGATCAGAGGACTGCCCGTGCACGCCGCAACCGCACACTGAGCATCAAGTCGCTCATCCTGTTGATGTTGCTCGCCGTCAGCATCGGCTCCAACCTCGTGGTGGGCATTATCGGCTACGTGAATGGCACCGATTCACTCAAGGCGGCGGCGTTCGACCGGCTCGTCGAGGTGCGTGATTCGCGCTCGCGAGAGATCACCTCGCTGTTCGAATCGATCCAGAGTTCACTGCTTCTGGCGAGTCGAGACTCGGCAGTGGTCGACGCCGAGCAGTCGTTCTCGAGCGCATTCAATGAATTGGATGCGGCGGCGGCCGCTCGCACCGCATCCACTCCCTCCACTCCCTCCACGCCGACCGTCGTCGCGAGCACCCCGAACGTGTTGAGCGACGACCAAGAGGCGCAACTGCAGAGCTATTTCACCGACGACTTCGGGCCGAAGCTGCAGAAGGCGACGGGCAAGACCGCCGACGCCTCGAGCTTCTTGCCCAGCGATCCTGCCGCGCGCTACCTGCTGTACCACTACGCACTCGCGAAAGATCCGACCGGCATCGGTGACGCGGGAGACGGAAGCGCCTGGTCGGCGGCCAGCGCGAAATTTCACGACTACCTCAGCCGAATGGCGACGCTCCTCAAGTTCGGGGACGTCGCACTGATCGATCCGAACGGCCGGGTCGTGTACACCGTGGGCAAGCACGTCGACCTGGGCGCGAGCCTGACGTCCGGTCCGTACAGCTTCACGAGCCTGGCGACCGGGTTCGACCAGGCGATGTCACAGAACCGGTTGGACTCGGTGGTGTTCACCGACTTCACGCCATACGCTCCGGCGCTTGACTCTCCCACCGCATGGGTCGTCGCTCCGCTGGCCGGTGCCGACAACATCGTGGGGGCGATCGCGGTTCAGCTGCCGGCATCCCGTATCGATGAGGTAATGACGGGAGGGCTCAGCTGGCAGAAGAGCGGGCTCGGCACCACCGGTGAGACCTACCTGGTTGGTGACGACGGATACATGCGATCGCTGTCGCGCGACCTGGCCGAGAATCCCCGGGCCTACCTCAAGGAGGCCATGGCCTCTGGACTCACGAAGCAGCAGGCGAGCCAGGCGGTGGCGAGCAAAGAGAGTCTCGGCATCCAACCGGTGAAGACCGAGGCGGTCAAACGTGCGCAGCAGGGCAAGACCGGCACCATCACGACCAACGGCTATCTGGGTGGCAGCACCGTTGCCGCGTACGCACCCCTCAACCTGCCAGACCCCAACCTGCGCTGGGTGATCGTTGCCGAGATCGACACCGATGAGGCGCTAGGCCCCGTGAACGACTTCACCGCGCGGTTGGCGATCTCGGCCGCCATCATCGTGGCCATCGTGTCGATCATCTCGGTGATCATCGCCGGAGCCGCCGTGCGCCCACTGCGACGCCTTCGTGACGCAGCCCGGCGGATCGCTGCGGGCGAATCAGGGGTGCAGGTGGTCCCCGGCGGCAGCGATGAACTCGCCGATGTCGAGTCGGCATTCAACGACATGTCTCGAAGTCTCGAGTTGCGAGCCCAGCTCATCGAGCAACAGAAGGCCGAGAACGAACAGCTGCTGCAGACGCTCATGCCCGACACGCTCGCCAAGCGATACAAAGAGGGCGCGAAGACGATCGTCGAAGACCACCAGGAGGTCACGGTGCTCTTCGCCGACATCGTCGGCTTCGAGGACTACAGCGCCACCCTGGGCTCGTCAGAGAAGGCGCTTGAGACGCTCAACGACATCTTCCGTGCCTTCGACGATGCCGCAGACGAACACGGGGTCGAACGCGTGCGCTCAACCCGGCAGGGCTACCTCGCCAGCTGCGGGCTCGTGGTGCCGCGCGTCGACAACGCGCGCCGTGCGGTGATGTTCGCGATCGATATGCAGCAGATTGTCGAGCATTTCGGCGCCCAGCAGGGCGTGAAGCTCGCGATCAGGGCAGGCATCGACACCGGGACTGTTTCGAGCGGGCTGGTCGGTCGTTCGAAGGTCGTCTACGACCTGTGGGGCGACGCCGTAAGTCTGGCGTTCCGGCTGCAGGGTGGGGCGAGTCAGGCGGGCGTCTTCGTGACCCAGCGTGTTGTCGACAAAATCGCCGATCAGCTGCCCTTCGCCGACTCGGGCGTCGTTGTCACGCCCAGCGGTACCCAACGGGTCTGGCGCATCGACCCGACCGCGATCGACAACGAGCAGGCGTCGACCACCTCGCCCGAGGCGGCCCCGCTGTGACCCCCATGGTCGAACCCGGCGGTAGTCAGCCGTGAACATCTTGGCTCAGAGCTGGTTCTGGCCAGCTCTCACGGTGATCATCGGGCTACCCATCGTGCTGCTGGTGCTCGGCGAGGTGCACAGTTCAATGGTGCGCAGCGGCAACCCGGGCGCCCGCATCGTGTTGATCACTCGCAATGTGCTCGCGCCGCTCGGAGCGGTCCTCATCCTGTTCACGCAGATCCCGCAGAGCGGCGGCCCGAGCACCGGCTTCACCTGGGCAAAGCTGGTGGCGACGGCGTTCGGCTTCGTGGTGATCCTGGTGCTGCTCGGCGGCCTCAACCTCGCCGTCTTCGTGACGGCCCGGCAGGGCACCTGGCGCAACCGCATCCCGTCGATCTTCGTCGAGATCGCCCGTGTGCTGCTCATCGTGGTCTGCGTTGCCGTGTTGTTCGCATGGGTGTGGGGCGCCGACATCGGTGGCTTCTTCACGGCGCTGGGCGTCGGCTCGATCGTCATCGGCTTGGCGTTACAGAACGCGGTCGGTTCGCTGCTCAGCGGACTGTTCCTGGTGTTCGAACAGCCATTCGAACTGGGCGACTACCTGGTCACTCCGAACGGCAAGGGCCGCGTCGTCGTGATGAATTGGCGCGCGACTCACATCGACTC
>JBDUBG010000209.1:0-2192 GCA_040004215.1 Pseudolysinimonas sp.
CTCGTTCACCCATCCTCTGCGGCACGACGTGACATACGACAGGGATGGGGCGGCATACCCTAGCCGGCCGAGACGCAGGAGCACACCTCTTGTTTTCAGGTAAATCCCGAACCGCATCATCGACCCCCCGAGTGGCCTTGAGCCTTGCCATCATGGCGCTCGCTGTGCCCGCGATCTTCTGCACCGTCGCGCTTCCTGCCTACGCGGAGCACGACGCCGCGGCGGCCGCGGCGACCGCCGACGCAGGGGCGAACGACACCCAGCAACTCGAGAATTTCAAGAATGCCGACGCTCAGACCGTGGCGGTTGCCACCGATGCGACTGTTTCAGCTACCGGCCGTGACGCATTCTCGGCCACCTCCGAGGCTGAGCTCACGCGAGCGAAGCTGCGCGCCGCGATGCTGGCATACCGAGGTCCGAGCGTCCGCGCGCTGCTCGCGAACCCGCCGTACCCGAACTTCAGCCTCGACCAGGTGGTCGCGGTTGCCAAGCAGTACCTCGGTGTTCCGTATGTCTACGGGGGGTCGACACCCGCCGGTTTCGACTGCTCCGGCTTCACTGCCTATGTCTACGCACAGTTCGGTGTCGCCTTGCCGCACTCGTCGTCGCGCCAGGGATCCGACGGCACGCCGATCGCTGCCTCGGCGGCGCTCCCCGGCGACCTTGTCGTGATGGATGGCGGGGGTCACGTGGGCATCTACCTGGGCGGAAACATGATGATCGATGCGCCGGTGCCGGGTCGCGTGGTGTCGATCGACCGGATCTACACGGCTAACCACTGGTTCGTTCGCTACGGAATCTGACGCTCGACGCGTCGTCACACGCTCGTGACGTGACGCATCCGCGCGCTGTTTCGGTCTAGCCTGGTGATCTCGGCATCAACGGATTTCGGGAGAGCCATCATGCAGAACTTGAGCAGCATCCTCACCATGGATGCACGCGCGGTCTTCCGCATACGGCGCAGCATTCGGCCGGTCGTGCACTGTCACGCTCGGAGCAAGTAGGCGCTGTCCATTGTGACGGCGCCTTTTTCGTCTGCCCCTCCCGAATATCCGGTCTGACTCCGGGGAATCGAATGCCTGCAAGCCGTGCGGGCGCCTTCGAGAGGAACCGCAGTGCGAACCCTGGTACTCAACGCTGGCTACGAGCCGCTCGCCGTCGTGTCGTTCAAGCGGGCCATCGTGCTCGTGCTCGATGGCAAGGCCTCGATCATCGCGAGCGATGAGGAGCACCCGGTGCTGAGCGCGTCGGGGGAGTGGGAGCGCCCATCGGTCATCCTGTTGCGGCGTTATGTGCGGATTCCGAGCGGTCGAGCGGTTCCGGTCTCGCGCCGCGGGGTGCTGCGCCGCGATTCGCAGCGATGCGGCTATTGCGGTGTCTCGGCATCGACGATCGACCATGTCATCCCCCGGTCTCGCGGTGGGGCAGACAGCTGGGAAAACTTGGTCGCGTGCTGCTTGCGCTGCAACAACATGAAAGGCGACCGCACGCCGCAGGAGATGGGGTGGTCGCTGCGCCACATTCCGCGTGCACCGCACGGTACCGGCTGGTTGGTACGCGGCGTGGAGCGGACTCAACCGCAGTGGGAAGAGTTCCTCGCCCCCGCGGCGTGAGCCTTCGTCTGGCAGACAGCGGGGACCGCCCAGAGGACGGGCCGTTATATCAACGTGACATTCGGCGTCATCTCGCCTAGGCTCGGTCGGGTCGCAAACCCGGAGGATTCATGACGGAACGCGAGATCCCCGATGCTGCGGGATTTCACTTCGGCGGGAAGACGGACGACTTAAGCACTGAGTCCGCACCGCTGGTGCTGAGCGAACCCGAAAAGCGGCCAACCGAGGCTCTGGCAACGACCAGCGGGGTCGGCTTCTCGTCGCGTCGCGAGGCTCGCGCTGCAGGCCAGTTCTCGGTGGATGCCGCGGCCGTCGCCCCGGCGTACGCGGGTGTCGCGTCGCTCTTTCCCCTTCTCGAAGATGTGGCGGTTTCGCCGGTTTCGCCGGATTCGCCCGCTTCGCCGAATTTGTCCGACGATCTCGCCACTCAAGCCATGCCGATCGCCGAGGTCGAGGCCGAGCTGTCGACGCCGGTCGCCCCGTATGTCGTGCCGCAAGACACCCCGGTTGCGTTCGTGCCGGTCTCGATAGTGCCGGTGTCCACCGTGCCGCCGGTGGCTGAGCCCCGACCCCAGACCC
>JBDUBG010000397.1:0-2182 GCA_040004215.1 Pseudolysinimonas sp.
ATCGTCATCACGAACCTGGTGGCGATTGACGAATCGCCACGCTTCTCTGCACGCGAGGCTGCCGCGCTGATCGCTGGTCTCCAATATCTCTCCGCTCTGCGAGAGCGTGCCGACCGCGCCGCCATCGCCTCATTGATGGGCAAACTGTCGCGTGGCGCATCCGCAGCCCCCAGCCAGGTCGGAGTTGAAGGGGCTCCCACGACAGGCGCCATCGACAGCATCGCGCCCGACCCGCTCGCGCCGACGCTCGCCCTCATCCGCGAATCGGTCGAGCGCGGCGTGCAGCTCGAACTCGACTACCAGAACTCCCAGGGGCAGCGCGAGCGACGCCGGGTTGATCCGCTGCGGATTGAATCGATCGACACCGACTGGTATCTGCGCGGCTGGTGCCACCTGCGCGAAGCGGTACGGACATTCCGGCTCGACCGAATCTCGAACGCGATCATCACTGAACAACCGATCGAGCATCGTGCTTCTGACTCTGACGTTCGTCTGCCTGACGTGCTGTTCGAGCCTTCGCCAGACGACCTCGAGGTCACCATCGAGGTGACGCCCGCTGCGATGCCGCTGCTGACCGACTACATCCCGGATGGCGCGACCACCACCGAGCATGACGGCCGCATCCGCACCACACTGCGCGTCTCGCACTACCACGGCCTCAAACGGCTGATCGCGAGCATGCCGGGAGTCGCCATCGTGGTCGCGCCGCCGAGCGCTCGCGCCGCGGTCGAAACCTGGGCTCGGCAGGGTGCGGCGCGCTACCGCTAGGAAATCCGGCGGGGTTCAGGGTCTGGCGGTAGTCTGAACCCACACACTTCGACTAGTGAGGACTGCGCAATGTTCAGAGGACTTTTCGAGGGCCCCGGTATCTGGATTGTGCTCGCCGTCGTCCTGCTGCTGTTCGGTGCCACACGTCTGCCGGCCCTGGCCCGGAGCATCGGTCAGTCAACCAAGATCTTCCGCGAAGAGATCAAGACAGACAAGACCGCAGACCCCGCCACCCCCGCCGCAACAGACGCCGCACCCATGACGGTCCCAGAACCTGTGGCTCCTGCGGTCGCGACCGCCGAGCCGAACGCTCCGAAGAAGTCCGCCAAGCAGTCCCCAGCTGCGCCGGGCAAATCGGGCAAGACCGCGAAGTCGTAGCTCGTGGCTCTCCGGAGTCGGCGGAAGACAAACCACGAAGGCAAGATGTCGCTGGGACAGCATCTTGTCGAGCTGCGCAAGCGTCTGGTTCTCGCCGGTCTGGGCGTGGTTGCCGGCACCGTCGGCGGCTGGTTCTTGGCCGAATTGGCCTTAGACCAACTGCGCGCGCCGATCCTGCTGCTCGCCTCTGCGCATCACCAGGCCTCCATCAACTACGCCAGTGTCACGGGTGCATGGGATGTTCGCATCCAGGTCTCGCTGCTGATCGGAATCGTGATCTCGAGTCCACTGTGGCTCTTCCAGATCTTCGCGTTCCTTGTTCCTGGCCTGAACGGCCGGGAACGTCGGTACATCTTCGGTTTCTTCTTCACCGCGATACCCCTGTTCCTGGCGGGATGCACGATCGGCTGGTTGGTGCTCCCGCGGGTGGTGAACGTGCTGGTCGGTTTCGTGCCGGGTCAAGACACCAGCATCATTGACGCCAACTACTACCTCGATTTCGTCATCAAATTGATTCTGGCCGCCGGCATCGCGTTCGTGCTGCCGGTGTTTCTCGTGCTGCTCAACTTCATCGGGATTCTGTCGGCCAAGGCGATCCTCAAGGGTTGGCGCTGGGCAGTGCTGACCATCACGCTCTTCACCGCGATCGCCACCCCCGCCGCTGACCCGTTCACCATGCTCTTGCTTGCGGCTCCGATGGTCGCGCTGTACTTCGGTGCGTGGGGTCTGGCTGCCATGCACGACCGTGCCGTCAGCCGCCGCTCCGCGGCCGTGTCGGCCGGTCTCGCTGGCGCGTGACGCTCTCACCGGCAGAGCGCTACGCGGCCGCGCGCACGCGCAACAAGGCCCCGCAACTCGAAGATTTCCGCCGCAATCAAGAGTTCGATCTCGACCCTTTCCAGCTCGAAGCGTGCCGCGCGCTCGAGGAGGGGCACAGCGTGCTGGTCGCTGCGCCGACGGGCGCCGGCAAAACCATCGTCGCCGAGTTCGCCGTGCACCTCGCTCTTCGAGATGCCCGCGCGAAGGTGTTCTACAC
>JBDUBG010000152.1:0-2180 GCA_040004215.1 Pseudolysinimonas sp.
GCACACGGTCGCGGTCGTCTTGTCGGTTCTGCGCGAGCAGGATGAGCGGCGCAGCGTACGAGGCCTGCAGCGACAGGATGAGCGTGAGCAGCGTGAAGTTTTGAAGCCGCGGGTCGAACTGCAACTGCACAGAGACGACCGAGTTCCACACCAGCCAGATGATGACCAGGATCGTCAGCCCGAACAAAAACCAGGTAGTGCCCATCGCGCGCGCAAACGACTCGGAGAATCGCCCAAAGGTGTCTCCGCTGCGCGCTGAACTGCCGAATCGCGAGGCAAAGTTGGTGCGCAGCCCCTTGGGGTTGTCGAGTCGGGTCTCGCGGCGCGAGCTAGTTGTGCGTGCCATGCGATGCCCTCCTCCTGGTCGGAATGGCTGCGGTCGAGGTGCTTACGGGTTCGGGTTCTGGTTCGTCGCCGGAGGAACTTCGCCAGTCATCGGGCAGCAGATAGTCGAGGACATCGTCAATGGTCACCACCCCGACAAGTCGGTGGTTCTCGTCGACAACCGGCAGCTGGACGAGGTTGTAACTGGCCAGGATGCGCGACACTTCCGCCGCGCTGGTGTGCGCGGTCACGGGCTCGAGGCTGGTGTCGAGCAGCGTGCCGAGTCGCTCGTTGGGCGGGTAGCGCAGCATCCGCTGAAAGTGGACGACGCCGAGAAAGCGTCCGGTCGGCGGCTCATAGGGGGGCAGGGTCACGCACACGGCGGCACCGAGCGCGGGCGCGAGCTCGTGGCGCCGGATGAGCGCGAGCCCCTCGGCAACGGTGGCATCGGCCGACACGATGATCGGTTCGGTCGTCATGAGACCGCCGGCCGTGTCTGGGCCGTATGCCAGCAGGAAGCGCACGTCGTCGGCCTCCTCGGGGTCCATCAGCCCGAGCAGGGCCTCGCCGCGCTCCGTGCTCAGTTGGGCGATCAGGTCGGCCGCGTCATCCGGCTGCATCTGGTCGAGCACGTCTGCAGCGTGGTCGTCGTCGAGCTGGTTGATGAGCTCGACCTGATCTTCTTCGCTCATTTCTTCGAGCGCGTCGGCCAGCCGGCCATCTGGCAGCTCTTCTGCGACTTCGATGCGCCGCTCTTCTGGCAGGTCGAGCAGGGTAGTCGCGAGGTCGGCGGGGAGCAGATCTGAGTATGTGGCGATGAGTTGCTCGGCCGACTGGGCTTCGCCACCTGTCTTCTTCTCGCTGGTCTGGTTCCAGGCAGCGAACACCGTCGGACCCTTGCTAAACGGGGAGGCGCCCGCGCGCGGGCGACGCAGGAACAGGTCGGTGACGGCCCACTCACCGGGCCCGGTCTGCTCGATCGCGACGTCCTCGATCGTTGCCTCGCCCGACTTGTCTTTGAGTGTCACCTTGCGTCCAAGAAGCTCAGCGATCACCCGCACTTCGCCGCCGCGCTGCTCGAAGCGGCGGAGGTTAATGAGCCCCGTGGTGATGATCTGGCCCGCGCCGATGCTCGTGACGCGGCCGATGCTCAGAAAGACTCGGCGTTTGCCCGGAATTTCGACGATCAGACCGACGACGGTTGGCGCGTGCGTGCTGCGGTAGACCACCAGAACGTCGCGCACCTTGCCGACCTTGTCGCCCGCGGGGTCGAAAACGGAGCACCCGGCCAATCGGGCGACGAAGACTCTCGCGGCGCTCACGTTCAAACCCTACTCGCCGCCGAGACGCGGCTAAGCTGACGCTCGTGACCAACTCCACGCCCACTCGCCGCCCGCAGGACTTCCTCCGCGTTCCGACGGGAGATGTGCTCGGAACCTACGACACCTACCCCGAGGCGCAGGCGGTTGTCGACCACCTGGCCAAGGCCGATTTTCCGGTCGCGCAGGTCTCCATTGTCGGCAACGACCTCAAGTCGGTCGAGCGCGTGACGCGCAAGCTCTCCTGGAGCCGGGCCGCCCTCGAGGGCGCACTGAGTGGCGCATGGTTCGGGTTGTTCCTCGGCCTGTTGTTCAGCTTCATTACGCCCGCTCTCACGACGGGACTGTTCGTCGCAGCGATCCTGATTGGGGCGGCGTTCGGTCTGTTCTTCCGCCTGGTCACCTACGCGATCAACCGCCGCAATCGCGACTTCGACTCGACGAAGCAGGTGCTGGCCTCGAACTACCAGATCCTGGTGCCGGCCGATCTGACCGCACGCGCGCAACAGATCATCGCGACGCCGCTCGCTCCCTAAA
>JBDUBG010000254.1:0-2172 GCA_040004215.1 Pseudolysinimonas sp.
GTCACGGGCAGATTGACGAATATTCCTGTGACGGTCATCGTGGACTCCTTCTCGTAGGTCTCGTTGTGAACGACCTCACACTTGCAAAAAACAAGTGCTGTGTCAAGACTTCCTAGAACGCAACTCGAACTGTCGACCTTGGCGGAGTTAACTGGCATCAGCCATCACAATCAACGCAGACCACAGGAGTCGGGATGGGCAACAACCCGCGCGTCGATGAACCATACGATCTGAGCCCCAGTCACACGGTCATGCTGGGCGTCGATTTCCAGCAGGGATTCGGTATTGGTGCGTGGGAGCACACCCCAGACGCCCCCTCGGCAGTGTCCCACTTCGCTCAGGCTGCGGCGAACTGGCGCGGTGCAGGGGGCCGTGTGATCATGTGCCGGGAGATCTACTACCCCACCGACTACCCGGGACCCGACGGCGAGCCCATCGCGGAGGTCGTGGAACACCATCCCCTGATGGCCGGCCGAACCAACGCCGAGTTCTACCCTGGCCTGGTCGAGCCGGAAGATCTGGTGATGCGCAAAAAGGGGTTCTCTGCGGTTACGTCAGGGAATCTGCTCGAGATCCTCGCCCAGCACGAATGGGACACCGTGGTCATGGGTGGGTTGACCACCCCGGTCTGCGTCGGCACCACATCTGACGGCCTGAGTATGGCCGGAATAAAGGTGGTGATCCTTGAGGACGCGTGCGCCTCGCAGCCTTTCGAAGGCTTTTCGGCTCAAGACGCGCACGCGTTCGCGATCGCGCGGTTCCGCTATCAGTTCGGCCAGACGATGACGAGCGAGGAGTTCACCCAGTTCGCCAAGAGCTTGCCCGCCGCCTCGCCGTGATCTTGAGCGGTGGCCGAACGTGGGTAGTGTTCCAGGAATGCGGACAACGCGGTTGAGCTGGGCGTGATGCAGATAGGACACTCGATCCGATGAACGCTGCGCGCGCGAGATGCGCATGAGAGTTCCAGCCCAATCGGTTGGTGCCGGCACCCCCACAACAACGAAGCGGAGCAAGCCGCCGAGTCGCCGGGGTTCTCGAGTCGTGTTTGGTGCATCACTCGCGGCCCTGGGCGTCGTCTTCGGAGACATCGGCACGAGTCCGCTCTACTCGCTGCAGACAGTTTTCACACTCGACGGCGGAATCGTCCGAGCAAACGAAAGCGACGTGTACGGCGTGATCTCGCTGATGTTCTGGAGCATCACCTTGATCGTCTCCGTTAAGTACGTCGGCATCCTGATGCGAGCAGACAATGACGGCGAGGGCGGCGTGATGGCCCTCGCCGCGCTGGCCCAGCGGTTGTACGCAAAACGGGCAGGACGCGCTGGGATGCTGCTGGTTATCGGCATCGTCGGAGTGGCGCTGTTCTACGGCGACTCGATCATCACCCCCGCGATCAGTGTGCTCTCGGCGGTCGAAGGTCTTCACGTTGCGGCGCCGGCCGTCGCCCATCTGGTGATTCCTATCGCCGCGGTCATTCTGATCGGGCTCTTCCTCGTGCAGCGGTATGGCACCGGCAAGGTCGGCGTGTTCTTCGGGCCTGTCATGGTGCTGTGGTTCCTCGTGCTGGCCGCGACGGGTCTCGGCATGGTGGTGCAGTACCCCGAAGTACTGCTTGGACTTTCGCCGACTTACGCCGTCCTCTTTGTCGTCATGCACCCGGCTGTGGCGTTTGTCGCCATGGGGGCTGTCGTCCTGGTGATCACCGGGGCTGAGGCGCTCTACGCCGACATGGGCCATTTCGGGCGCACACCCATCCTCCGTGCCTGGTTCGTGATGGTGTTCCCCGCACTCACGTTGAACTACCTCGGCCAGGCCGCGCTGGTTCTTCACCATCCGGCAAGCAAGGCCAACCCCTTCTTCCTGCTGATTCCAGAGTGGGGGCGACTGCCGGTGGTCATCTTGGCCACTGCAGCCACCGTGATCGCCAGTCAGGCGGTCATCTCTGGCGCGTTCTCGCTGTCTCGTCAAGCGGTTCAGCTGGGATTGCTCCCGCCGCTCAAAATCCGCCAGACCTCCGAGAAAGAGGGCGGCCAGATCTACCTGCCCGCTGTCAATGCACTGCTGTTCCTCGGAGTGATGGCGGTGATGCTGTCGTTTGGCTCATCCGCTCGCCTGGCTACCGCATACGGCGTCTCGGTCACGGGCGCGCTCGTGGTCGACACACTGCTGCTG
>JBDUBG010000295.1:0-2171 GCA_040004215.1 Pseudolysinimonas sp.
GCGATCGTCACCTTGTGGTGGGCCTCGTAGCGCTCCTTGAGCCCGCGCAGGATCGCCACCGTGTCCTCTACGGAGGGCTCGCCCACGTACACCTGCTGGAAGCGGCGCTCGAGCGCGGCATCCTTCTCGATGTATTCGCGGTATTCGTTGAGTGTCGTCGCGCCGATCAGGCGCAACTCGCCACGCGCCAGCATGGGTTTCAGCATGTTGGCGGCCGCGACAGAACCCTCTCCGCCGCCAGCACCCATCAGCGTGTGCAACTCGTCAATGAAGGTGATGACCTGGCCGTCGGAGTCGGTGATCTCTTTGAGCACGGCCTTCAGTCGCTCCTCGAACTCTCCGCGGTACTTGGCGCCGGCGACCAGCGCAGCCAAGTCGAGCGAGATGAGCTGCTTGTCGCGCAACGAGTCGGCGACGTCTCCCGCCACGATGCGCTGGGCTAGTCCCTCGACGACGGCGGTCTTGCCGACACCGGGTTCGCCGATGAGCACGGGGTTGTTCTTGGTGCGCCGGGTCAGCACCTGGCTGATGCGGCGGATCTCGGCGTCACGCCCGATTACCGGATCGAGCTTGCCGCTCTTGGCGATCTCGGTGAGGTTGATGCCGTATTGCTCGAGTGCGCTCTTGGGCTCCTCCTGCGTGGAGGGTGCGCCCTGCATGTTCGCCATCGTGTCTCCTTGGTGAGATGCCTAAGCCCGTGAGGCCATTGTCATCGCGGGTGAAATCGAGCTGGACCGCGTCGACGCAGTCACGGTGAACTTGGGGCCGCGCGCAATCTGACGCGTCGGGCCGACAATTCGCTCCAGTTGAGCGCGGTAGGCGAGGTGCGAGTTCCACACCGTCCAGAGTTCGCCCCCGGGGCGGAGCACACGCGCAGACGCCTCGAACAACTTCTGAGCCAGGCCAGAGTGCACGATCGATCCGGTATGGAACGGCGGATTCAGCAGTACCAGATCGGCAGAGCCATCCAGCTCACGCGACAGCGCGTCGTCTCGGGTCACGTCGACGGTGAGGTCGTTCGCCGCGGTCGTCAGGCGTGCGGAGGTCACGGCCGCCGCCGACTGATCGGTCGCCAGCACCTCAGCGTCGAGGTTTCGTCTCGCGAGAGCCGCGGCAAAGATACCCGTGCCGCAGCCGAGGTCGATGGCGCGCTGATAGGGCGGCAACTGGTCGAGCACCTCCACCATCGCACGCGTGCCCTGATCGAGTGCGGGGCCAGCGAACACGCCTCCGGTCGCGACGACCGTGAGGTCGAGTTCAGGGTGCCAGAGACGACGCGGCTCCACCGGCGGCGCGACGATCGGTTCGCGAGCAATCAGCAACCGTGACTTCTGTCTCGCGTGCGTTACGTCGATCCGAGAGAAGTGCCGTGCGAGCACCTCGTTCATCGAGACGGTCATGTGCTTGAGACGTCCGCCGGCAACCACCACGACATCGGGTGCGGCATGTGCGGAAATCACGCCGGCGATCTCGTCGAGTTCGTCGAGGGAACGCGGCAACCGCATCAACACGAGCTTGGCGCCCGCCACCAGCTCTGCGCCGAGGTCCATCGAGCGGTAGCGCGCGGCCGACACTCCGAGAGTGCGTGCGTTGGCGGCGAGGGCAAGCTCACCGACCAGCTCGTCCTGATGCACCCGCACCTCGGTTGCTCCGGCGGCAATCGCCGCCAGGGTCAACGCCCCAAAGGAGTCGCCGATCACGGTCACCGGGGAGCCGACGATGAGAGAGTCCGCTTCATCGAGCATGAGGGTGTCTGCGGCATCCCAGGCCTGAAGTTCGCGCGTCTCCAGGTCAGGCCACCGACGCAGATCTGAAAAGGGAAAGGTCACGGTTGCACGTCTCTAGCCCCGCGACCCGAACGGTCGCCAGACCACGATTTGATTGGCTTTCTTGGCGCGCTCACCGGCTCGAAGTGAGATGACGTCGCCCTCTGACCCGGCCGCGAACACTCGGCGGCCAGGACGCGTGAGCAGTTCGTCGGCGAGCGCCGTCTCGAGCTCGTGCACCCGACTCGCGAGCGCCGCCACCTGATTCTCGAGGTCGAGGATGCGGCGGATGCCCTCAAGGTTCAGCCCCTCGGCGCTGAGTCGCGCGATCTCGCGCAACTGCACGACGTCGCGCATCGTGTAGCGGCGGGACTGCCCGGCGGTGCGCCGCGGACTCACCATGCC
>JBDUBG010000026.1:0-7208 GCA_040004215.1 Pseudolysinimonas sp.
AACACAGTGATATCTGCCGCCGTCGGCTTCGGACCCGGCTCAGAGTCGGGCACGCCATATCGCGCAGACACTTCGGTTTGCTGCGCAAGACGGAGAGCCTCTGAGGCAGGATCGCCCCACGGCACGACCCGCACCTCGAGTGTCATCTCGTGAGCCGCTCGATCAGCTCCCGATAGCGGCCAGCGGTGAGTTCGACGATGTCGGCGGGCAACTGCGGTGGGGTGCCGGTCTTGTCCCAGTGCGCGGCGAGCCAGTCGCGCACGATCTGCTTGTCGAAGCTGTCCAGTCGACGGATGCCGCCGGCGGCATACGTCGCAGCATCCCAGTACCGGCTGGAGTCGCTGGTGAGCACTTCGTCGGCAAGAGTGAGGTCGCCGGAGTCTTGATTGTCGCCAAACTCGAACTTGGTGTCGGCCAGGATCAGCCCGCGCTCTGCTGCGGTAGCCGCTGCGGTCGCGTAGGTGCTCAGTGACGCGTCGCGAATCGCGGCGGCCGTCACGGCGCCGACCAGCTCGACGGTGCGCTCGAAACTGATGTTCTCATCGTGTTCGCCCAGCGGAGCCTTGAAAGCCGGGGTGTAGATGGGCTCCGGCAGGCGATCGCCGTTGTTCAGCCCCGCTGGCAGCCGCACCCCAGACACGCTCTGAGAGTTCTGGTATTCGAGCCAGCCCGAGCCGACCAGATAGCCACGCACTACCGCCTCGATCGGGTGCATGGTGAGCTCGTGAACGAGCATCGAACGCTCGGCAACGCCGGGAGGCAGGTGCTCGCCGAGAGACGGGTGCGCGGCCGCGAGATGGTTGCGCATTCCGAGGCGGCCGAACCACCACAGGCTCAGTTGAGTGAGTTGTGCGCCCTTGCCGGGAATGCCGGGCTCCAGCACGTGGTCGAAGGCACTCACCCGATCAGAGGCCACCACGAGCACGCGCCCCGGCGCGGCAGGCGAGGTGTAGAGGTCGCGCACCTTGCCCGAGTACACGTGCGTCCAGCCAAGGGCCTCGAGTCTGGTGTCTCCGCGTGGCACTCCGCCGTCTTGCGTGATCACAGTTTCTCCCTCATCGTGCTACCCGTTCTGCGATGTCGTGCCGGTAGTGCGATCCTTCGAGATGGATGTGCCCGAGCGCCTCATACGCCGCGGCGCGCGCCGCACGACAGTCGCCGGCTCTGGCGACGATGCCGAGCACGCGACCTCCCGTGGAGACATAGTCGCCGTCTGCTCCGCGCGCCGTCGCCGCGTGAAGCACGGTCACCCCGGGGATCGCGGATGCCGCATCCAGTCCGGTGATCGACCTGCCGGTGACCGGCGCCTCCGGATAGCCTTCACTGGCCAGCACCACCGCGACCGTGGCGTCGGATGAGAAGCGTGGGTATGGCATCCGCCCGAGTCCCCCCGTCGCTGCGGCGAGCAACAGCTCCGACAGCGGCGACTGGAGCCGAGGCAGCACGACCTGTGTTTCGGGATCGCCGAAGCGCGCGTTGAACTCGATGACCCGGATGCCGTGGTCGGTCACGATGAGTCCGCAATACAGCAGGCCGATGAAGGGGGTGCCCTCTGCCTCAAGAGCGCGGACCGTTGGCAGTGCGACGGTGTCGAGCACCTCGTCGACGAACGATGCTTCTGACCCCCACCGGTCACTCAGCCATGGCAGCGGCGAGTACGCGCCCATGCCTCCGGTGTTCGGGCCGGTGTCGCCGTCGCCGAGGCGCTTGTAGTCCTGGGCAGGGGTCAGCGGCACGACGTCGTGGCCGTCGGCCAGAAAGAACAGTGACACTTCCTGCCCGTCGAGAAACTCCTCAACGAGCACCTCACCGTGCTGCAGGTAGTACTCGGCATGCGCACGGGCCGCGGCGCGGTCGTCGGTGACCAGCACCCCCTTGCCGGCCGCCAGACCGTCGGCCTTCACCACATGCGGAGACCCGAGTGCGTCGAGCGCAGCCTCGACCTCGGCAACGGTCGTGCCGCGGTGGGCTCGACCGGTTGGCACCTTCGCGAGATCCATGATGCGCTTGGCGAAGGCCTTCGAACCTTCGAGCGCAGCAGCCGCCTTGCCGGGGCCGAACACGGGAATGCCTTTCGCGCGCACCACGTCGGCGACGCCCGCCACGAGCGGAGCCTCGGGCCCGACCACGACGAGCTCGATGCCGTTGTCGGCCGCGTACTGTGCCACCAACTTGCCGTTCGAGGCATCGAGGACGACGGTCTCGACGGTGCCGCCCACCGCCGGCTCCGCGGCGATCCCGGCGTTTCCCGGGGCGGCGATCAGCTCGTGACCTGCGTTCTCGCGCAGCAGAGCAACGACGATCGCGTGCTCTCGGGCGCCGGAACCGAGGACGAGGATTCTCACTCGGACAGGCTACCGGCGGTAGCGTGACGCCATGGACGGGCTGTCGGCATGAGCGTGCGGCGCAAGGTCGACCCTCTTGCCGGTTCGCTCGCTGTCGGTTCGGTGCTGGCCGGCGCGGGCGACCGCGACGCCGTCGCGCTCGCGGTGCGCTACCTGCTCGAGGTGCTGGCCTCCGACTTCGAAGGACACACGGTCGAGGTACGGGTGCCGCCCTGGGGCGCCGTTCAGGCGATCGAGGGTCCCCGGCACACTCGCGGCACTCCGCCCAACGTGATCGAGACGGATGCCTCCACCTGGATCGCGCTCGCAACGGGCTCTCTGCTGTGGAGCGAGGCTGTCGCGGCGGCGCGAGCCTCGGCATCCGGTCAGCGGGCGGATCTGAGCGACGTGCTTCCTCTGCAGTGGCGCACAATGGAGTCGTGACCAGCGAGACCGAGCCGAGCAAGACCGACACCATCACTGAGGTGAGAGTTCGACGTGCGCCGCGACTGCCGGTGTTCCTCGCTGTGGGGGCGGTGCTCGGGGTGGTGGCCACGCTGGTCATCACGGCGACCGTCGGGCAGGTCGACCCTCGAGTGGGCTTCGGCGCGAGCTTCGGCTACTTCTGTCTCTACGGCGTACCCGCTGGCATCGTGGTCGGTGCGGTCGTCGGGCTGCTGCTCGATCGTCGCTCGCAGCGTCGCGCGCGAGTGGTGACGGCCGAGCGCGAGCGGGTCGCGGCGCCGCCGAAGTAGTCAGCCAGCCGAGTCAGCCAGCAGCCTCAGCTCAGCTGGTGTGCCTCGACCCAGGCCAAGTACTCGGGTGTGACGGTGCCAGTGACGTAGTCGCCGGTGAAGCAGCTCATTTCAAGCCGCTCGATATCTGACCCCTCGATAATTGCCGCTTCCATGTCGGCGACCTCTTGATAGATCAGAAAATCGGCGCCGAGATCGGTCGCGATCTCGGGGATCTTGCGGCCCGATGCCACGAGTTCTGTGCGGCTCGGCATGTTGATCCCGTAGACGTGCGGGTAGCGCACCGGCGGTGCGGCCGAGGTGAAGGTGACGCTGTTCGCGCCGGCTTGTCTGGCCATGTCGATGATCTCGCGCGAGGTGGTGCCGCGCACGATCGAGTCGTCAACGATGAGCACGTTCTTGCCACGAAACTCCGAGCCCATCGCGTTCAGCTTCTGCTTGACGCTGCGGGTGCGCTGCTCTTGGCCGGGCATGATGAAGGTGCGGCCGACGTAGCGGTTCTTGTAGAAGCCCTCGCGATATTCGATGCCGAGCTTCTGCGCGACCTGCATGGCGGCGGGGCGCGACGAGTCCGGGATCGGCATGACCACGTCGATCGCACCCGACGGCGTGTAGCGTGCGATGGTGTCTGCCAGCCGGTCACCGAGCCGCAGGCGAGCCTCGTAGACCGAGATCCCGTTCATGACCGAGTCGGGGCGGGCCAGGTAGACGTACTCGAACGAGCACGGGATCAGCACCGGGTTCTTGGCGCACTGCCGCGAGAACATCTCGCCATTTCGGGCGATGTAAATCGCCTCGCCGGGCGCGACATCCCGAACCACCTCGTAGCCAGCGCTCTCGAGAACCAGCGACTCGCTCGCGACGATCCACTCGGTGCCGACCAGCCCGCTGGTGCGCTTGCCGAGAATCAGGGGGCGAATGCCGAACGGGTCGCGGAACGCCAGCAGCCCCTGCCCGGCAATCAGCGCGATCGCGGCGTATGACCCTTCGACCCGCTCGTGGAGCGTCTCGATCGCGTCAAACACCTGGTCGGGGTCGAGGTCGGTGCCGCGCACCTGTGACTGCAGTTCGTGGGCCAGCACGTTCACCAGCAGCTCGGTGTCTGAGCTGGTGTTGAGGTGACGGCGGTCGATGTGGAACAGCTCTTCGGTGAGCTCGCGCGTGTTGGTCAGGTTGCCGTTGTGCACGAGCACGATGCCGTACGGCGCGTTCACGTAGAACGGCTGCGCCTCTTGCTCTTTGTTCGCGTCACCGTGGGTGGCGTAGCGCACGTGGCCGAGGCCCATGGTGCCGAGCAGACTGCGCATGTCGCGGGTTCGGTACGCCTCGCGCACCTGCCCCTTGGCCTTCTGCATGTGGATGATGCTGCCGTCGGAGGTCGCGATCCCCGTCGAGTCTTGACCACGGTGCTGTAAGAGAGCGAGCGCGTCATAGACCTGCTGATTGACGGGACTCGATGAGACGATGCCGACGATGCCGCACATGAGGCGGATGGCTCCCGGTGCTCGAAGCTGGTGTACTCGAGCGAGTACGCCCCAGTCTTTCACACCTGGGACGTACTCGCCGGGGTCGCTTCAGTGAGCGGCGGCAGGTCAGACCAGCTGCTCCACCACAGAGGCCAGCGCGTCTCGGTACATGATCGGCTCGTTGCGTGTCGTCTCGTCAACCGCGATGGCATCATCGCCGATCCACCAGATTCCGGATGCCGCGAGCGGCAGTACCTCGATTCGTAGCCTGAAAGGTCTGCTGGCCCGCCCGAGTGCAAGCTCGTTCTCTTTCACCAGCTGGGCGAGCGCGAAGTCGTCACCGCGCATCATCCGTTCTTTCGCGCTGTCGCTCTGCTGCTCGTTGGCCACGGCGGCCCAGGTACGAGCGCTGTCGAGATGGCGCCGCACGGCGGCCAAGAACGGGTCGTCGGCGTCGGGGAATCCCCACCGGTGAGCGTCCGGCTCGATCATCGGAATCCACCAGCGCAGCCACCCCAACACCATCGCCTGTTCGGCAGGCTCGCGTTCGGGAAGGCCGGTGCCCAGCATCCGCGGCAGACCGGTCGGATCGACGATGCCCAGCGCATCCCGAAGATAGAGGGCCACGAGCACCTCGTGGGAGGCGTCTTCGCGTGCTTCCCAGTGCGGGGTGTTGGGCGGCCCGGCGTACACGCCGCCAGGCTACCCCGGTACCCTGGGGCAGTGACCAGTGCCCCGAACCCGTACGCCGAGGCCGGTGTCGACACCGCGGCGGGTGACCTGGCGGTCGAGCTGATGAAGTCGGCCGTCGCGAAGACTCACGGCCCGAGCGTGTTGGGCGGGGTGGGCGGTTTCGCCGGCCTGTTCGATGTGTCGTTCCTGCGGGACTTCGCGAAGCCGTTGTTGGCCACGAGCACGGATGGCGTCGGCACCAAGATCGCGATCGCCCAGGCGCTCGACAAGCACGACACCATCGGGCAAGACCTGGTCGGCATGGTGGTCGACGACATCGTTGTCGTGGGGGCAAAGCCGCTCTTCATGACCGACTACATCGCCTGCGGCAAGGTGGTGCCCGGGCGCATCGCCGAGATCGTGGCGGGCATCGCGGGCGCCTGTGCGGCGACCGGCACCGCACTCGTCGGCGGAGAGACGGCCGAGCACCCTGGCCTCCTTGGTCCGGACGACTACGACATTGCGGGGGCAGCGGTCGGCGCGGTCGAGGCTGCCGAACTGCTCGGACCCGACCGGGTGGAGCACGGCGATGTGGTCATCGCGATCGCGTCGAGCGGCCTCCACAGTAACGGCTTCTCGCTGGTGCGTAGCATCCTTGCCGACCGTGGTGTCAGCTACACACAGACGTCAGCGGAACTGGGTGGCGTGGTCGGCGAGGTGCTGCTCGAGCCGACCCGGCTGTACACGACCCCGCTGCTCGCCGTGATCGACGACCTGGGGGGTGCCGTGCACGCGCTGAGTCACGTCACTGGCGGCGGCATCGCGGCCAACCTGGCACGCGTGCTCCCGCGGGGTGCATGGGTGGAGGTCGATCGCTCGACCTGGAGCCCGCAGCCGGTGTTCCGTGTGCTGGCTGAGTGGGGCGGCATCCAACTCGCCGACACCGAAGCGACCTGGAACCTGGGCGTCGGGATGATCGCGATCGTGTCGCAGGGCGCCGCAAGTGCCGTCACCCACGCGCTGACCGCCGCAGGGCTTCCCGCCTGGGTGGCGGGTCGCGTTGAGGTCGGCGCACACGATCTCACGGGATTCGAGCAGGGCGCCAAGGGCGTGAACGGAGGGGCCGTCAAGCTCGTCGGCGCATTCGCCTCATGAGCGTCGCGGTTCCCGGGCTGGCGCCGCTGGAGTGGACAGGGGTGGCGGGACGAGCGAGCTACCGTGCCGGGACGCTGGAACTCGAGGCAGCTGCGGGGGTCGACTGGATCATCCCCGCAACGGGTGAGCCTGCGCAGCACGATGCAACCGCGCTGGCCTTCGTCGCGCCTGTGGAGTTCTCGTTGTCAGCTCGCGTGACGGTGTCGCAGCCGCGAAGTACCTACGACGCCGGCGTGCTGGCCATCTGGGCCGATCCTGACCACTGGGCGAAGCTGTGCTTCGAGTTCTCTCCGCAGGGTCAGCCGATGGTGGTCAGCGTGGTCACCAACGGCATCTCAGACGATGTGAACTCGGCATCGGTATCGACCGACTCGGTGTATTTACGGATCGTTCGGACCGGCAAGGCGTGGGCGTTCCATGCGTCGCCCGATGGGCAGGAGTGGAACTTCGTCCGCGTGTTCCGCCTCGCCACCACACGGCCTGTCAGAGTGGGATTCCTCGCTCAGGCACCGCGCGGTGATCGCTGCCAGGCACGATTCGATGAGATTTCGCTCACGACAGACATCCCAGGAGACCTTCGGGACGGCAGTTAGGCGGTCAGGCGCTCTTGGACTCGTCTTCGTCGAGTTCTTCGTCGTCAGCCGCGGCGTTGTACGCGGAGTATTCCGGCCACTTCTCGAGGTCTTCTTCGAGCTGCGGATTTCCGGGCTCGCCATGGCTGAGCTCTTGTTGCAGAGCACCGTAGTTGGTGTCAGGGGAGAAGTACTTCAGGTCACGTGCGACCTTGGTGTGCTTCGCTTTTTGACGGCCGCGCCCCATGCGTGACCCCCTCATGA
>JBDUBG010000451.1:0-7196 GCA_040004215.1 Pseudolysinimonas sp.
GGCGAGGAGGGTGCCCTCCTCGGCCCGTCGATCATGCCCGGCGGTTCCGCCGAGGCGTGGCAGACAATCGGCCCGATCCTGAATTCCATCGCCGCCGTCGCCGAGGGCGAGCCCTGTGTGACCCACGTCGGCACCGATGGCGCTGGCCACTTCGTGAAGATGGTGCACAACGGCATCGAGTACGCCGATATGCAGCTGATCGCCGAGGCGTTCGACCTGATCCGTCGCGGCACCGGCAAGAGCCCAGCCGAAATCGCCGAGGTCTTTGCCGAGTGGAACAGAGGCGAACTCGAGAGCTACCTGATCGAGATCACCGCCGAGGTGCTCAAGCAGGTGGATGCCGACACCGGCAAGCCGCTCGTCGACGTGATCCTCGACCAGGCCGGCGCCAAGGGCACCGGCGCGTGGACCGTGCAGACCGCGCTCGACCTGGGCGTACCGGTCTCAGGGATCGCCGAAGCCGTGTTCGCCCGCAGCCTCTCGTCGAAGCCGGCGCAGCGCGCGGCCGCACGCGAGCTGCCCGGCCCGGACGACACCTGGACGATCACCGAGCCTGACGACTTCATCGAGGACGTCCGGCTCGCCCTGTTCGCGTCGAAGATCGTCGCGTATTCGCAAGGCTTCGACGAGATCGTCGCCGGTGCCGCTCAGTACAACTGGGACATCAAGAAGGGCGACATCGCCAAGATCTGGCGCGGTGGCTGCATCATCCGAGCGCAGTTCCTGAACCGGATCACCGAGGCCTACGCCGAAGACAACGGCCTGGTCGCGCTGCTCACCGCGCCGTACTTCGTCGAGGCGCTCGGCCGCGCGCAGGGATCGTGGCGTCGAATCGTGGCGATGGCGGCGCGCTCTGGCCTGCCGTCGCCGGCGTTCTCGTCATCGCTGGCCTACTACGACGGTCTGCGCGCTGACCGCCTGCCGGCCGCGCTGATCCAGGGCCAGCGCGACTTCTTCGGGGCGCACACCTACAAGCGGGTCGACAAAGACGGCATCTTCCACACGTTGTGGTCCGGCGACCGCAGCGAGATCGAAACGGACGGTGCGCCCTCGCACTAGCAGCGCCCATGTGGGAAGGGGACTTTTGGCACTGTACGCACCCCGGCCACAGATCTAGCGTCGCCCTCACGACATTCGAGTCGGGAGGCCAACGTGCATTCGTTACTCGCCGTAGTGATAGCTGGAGATCCGACCACCATTT
Organism: Pseudolysinimonas sp.; assembly: GCA_040004215.1. Taxonomy (GTDB): domain Bacteria; phylum Actinomycetota; class Actinomycetes; order Actinomycetales; family Microbacteriaceae; genus Lysinimonas. The sequence continues at coordinate 1,202 of JBDUBG010000451.1, forward strand.
ACCTGGGCTGGGGTGCGTTCACCATTCAGCTGGGCAACTTTCTGGTCATCGCCGCGATGTTCGTCCTGTTCATTCTGGCGCTCGTGCTGCCGTTCCCGACGGGACGGAAACGCAAATGAGCGTCGTCGAGCGACCTCCCGTGTTGCCAGGAGAGCCCATCGTGCCCGATGAGCCGATCGACCGCGAGGCCGATGACGAGGTGGAGCCGTTCAGCACCTGGACCGGCAGGGCGCGTCGCTGGGCGCTGAAGATTCTTCCGCCAGACAAGCTCCTGCCGGAGAGTCAACCGAGCTATGTGGCGTCATGGATCTACGTGTTCGGCATGGGAGCGATCGCCTCGCTGGCAATCATCATCGTGAGCGGTCTCGTGCTCAGCCTCAACGGCCCGGCCTGGTGGCACCTGTCTTCACTCGGCCACTTTGTCAATAGCGTGCACCTCTGGAGCGTCGAGTTCTTCTTCCTCTTCATGGTCGTGCACTTGTGGGGCAAGTTCTGGATGGCATCGTGGCGCGGTGGTCGCGCACTCACCTGGATCACCGGGGTGTTCTCGTTCGCGGTCTCCATTGCGGCTGCGTTCACCGGATACCTGTTGCAGACCAACTTCGAGTCGCAGTGGATCTCGTTCGAGGCAAAAGACGCGCTCAATGCGGCTGGCATTGGGGCATGGTTCAACGTCGCGAACCTGGGTCAAATGTTCATGTGGCATATCGTGCTGCTCCCCCTCGGAGTCGCCGCCATCGTGGCGTTCCACGTCATCCTGGTCCGGATTCACGGGGTGGTCTCGCCGATCGATGCGGCCGAGACTGACGCCCAACTCGCGAAGCACGCTGGAACAGGGACAGAACGATGAGCACCATCAAGACCCGTCCGACCCGGACCCCGAGCCCCATGTCCTGGCGGAAGGGAACCGGAGTCGCCGGGCAGCCGTGGAAGGGCTCCGTGCGCGAGTACGACCTGTTCAAGGAACTCACGATCGGTGTCATCGCCGTGACCCTGCTGGTGCTCGTCGCCTCAGCCGTCTTCAGTTCGCCCGATGACAAGAGCGTGACGCTCAAGTCGTGGGCGGTCAGTCGCCCGGCTGACTTCATTGCAACCGCGACGGCAGAGTTGGGCGGCACGAGCGACACGGCCGGTTACGGCCCGCCGTACAACTCCACCCCGGGTGCCACCCAGACCCTCGGTCCGATCGACCTGCAGAGCCTGGCGGGGGTGCGGCTCCCGATCAATACTGCACAGGACTTCGTCATCGGGCCGCTGAAGACTCTCCCTACCACCCCAAACGCTGTCGCGACCTGGACCGACGCGACCGTAAAGCAGCAAACGGCATGGACCGACGCATACACGGCTGCGCTCGGCAAGGCTCCGAACAACGACCCCGGCAAGGTGAAGACGGGCAACTATGGCCCCGTTCCCGCGATCACCGGCGACCTACTCTCGATGGCGCGGTTGGGTTCGCTCGACAGCGCGCTCAGCAGCGCGGGATCGTTCTACAACACGAATCAGACCGAAGCCATCCTGTTTCTCGGTGACGGCGCCTACCTCAACGATCTTGCGACGGGCCTTCACCTCAGTGGCGACCAGTGGGGAATGATGAACGAGACAGGCAATTACCCGGGTCAGTCCTGGCTCTGGTTGTTCTCTTTCTTCTACCAGGTCGAGCCGTTCGCGTCGGCCCCGAACGCCGACATCCTGGTGGTCGTCCTCGTTGCGCTGCTCACGCTTGCCCTGGTTCTCGTCCCGTTCATTCCCGGGTTGCGGTCTCTGCCGCGTCTGATCCCGATTCACAGACTCATCTGGCGCGACTACTACAGGCGGCGCTGACTCGCCGGATTCTGGCTCTAGAGCTCTGTGCGGTCGGGCGCTACCAGGCTGATGATCGATTGCCCTCGACGGAGGCGCACTCGAACTCGGAGTGACCCGGTTCGCGCCAGGTGGACGCCGACCGTGATTGCCGTACACAGCGGCACCGCGCCCGCCACGATGAGGGCGGCACGCGGCCCGAAAGCATCCGTCAGCAGCCCCATGCCCGGACTGCCGATCGCCTGGCCGCCCACCACGATGGCGACGTAGAGAGAGACGATTCGGCCACGCACTCTCAGGTTGGATGACAGCTGCACGAGCGAGTCAGAGAGCACCTCGTAGAGCAGGCGAAGGCATCCGGCAGCGACGAGAACGACGCAGAACCACAGGGATGATGGCGCGGCCGACGACAGAGCGAGAAGCACGCCCACTCCCATGGCGAGAGCGATGATCACCCGCAGACGGAGTTCGCGGATCCCGGTGGAGAGAATGGCCCCGGCGACCGCCCCCACGGCGAGCAGCGAACTGTAGAGGCCATAGCCCTCGGCGCCGGTGCGAAAGGTATCGCGGGCGAGGCTCGCGAGCACGGGACTGATCGGCATGGCGAAGACGGCGAGGGATGCCACCAGCACCATGGGCCAGAAGATGGTCGGCTTCGAGCGGGCATAGCGAATCGCCTCCCGGATCTGACCCTGAGCTGGCGACGCGTGCGGCACCTCGATGAGCTGGCTTCTGCGCAACGATGCGACCGTGATGGCGACTCCCGCGGTGGCGGCCGCGTAGGCGGCGATGCACCATCCGGCTGCTCCGGCGGCGAGCATTCCCCCGCCGAGAATCGGGCCGATCACTCCCCCAATCCAGAAGACGATGGCATAGACCCCAATCGCGTTCGAGAGGTCTTTCTGAGCAACCATCTCGCTGAAGAACACCACCCGCGACGGGACTTCGATCGTGTAGACGCATCCCACCAGAAACGCGATGACGAGCACGTGCCAGAGCTGCAGGGCGCCCAGCAATGAGAGCGTCGCCAGCACAGCAGTGAGCACAGAGAAGGTGGCATAGCAGCCGACTACCGCTGCCCGACGTGGCAGGCGGTCGGCGATCACCGCACCCCACTGCCCGAGCACGAGCATCGGCCCCCACTGCACGAAAACCAGCAGGCCGACAACGGCGACGCTGCCGGTCAGTTCAAGCGCGAGCCAGTCGATTGCGATTCGCTGCATCCAGACCGTGATGTGCAAGAAGATGTGCGCGCCCTGGAAGCGGGCGTATGCCGGGTATCGAAGCGACCGGATCGAGTTGCGGAACGACGGTCCCCCGCCCTGGATGGAGATCGGCTCGGTGGGAGTCGGGTCGGTGCTAATCGCCAAGCCGGAATCCCCCGTCGATGGCGATGGTTGCCCCGTTGACCCAGTCGGCCTGGCCAGTGGCGAGCATGATCACGCCGGCCGCGATCTGCTCTGGTTCGGCCACGTTGCCGCGTGAGAGGCCATCTGCCAGCAGCTGCTGCGCTGCCTCGCCGCCGCCCGCGAAATCGGTGGCCCAGCCATCGAGCAGCGGCGTGCGGGTGCCGCCGGGCATCAGCGTGTTGACACGCACACCGTGGTCGCGCAGTTCGAGGGCGAGCGCGGTGGCCGCCTGGTTGAGCGCCGCCTTGGTGGTGTCGTAGACGATGTTGTCGCGATTGACGGTCACGGCATTGGTCGAGCTAATCATGATGACCGCGCCGCGTCGGGCGATGAGTTCGTCCATCGACGCCTGCACCAAGAAGAACGGCGCCAGCAGGTTGACCGCGAGCAACTCTGTCCAGTCGTCTTCGGTGATCGTGCGCAACGGCGTGTGCCGTGCCACGCCGGCGTTGCTGACGACCACATCGATGTGGCCGAACTGCTCAAGCGCGAAGTCGACGAGGGTGCGAGTTGCCGACGCCGGATGCCGTAGGTCGGCCGCACAGAACCGCACGTCGAGCCCCTCGGCTCGCAACTCCGCCTCGACGCCGTGGTCTGACTCTCGGTCGTGGATCACCACCGAGAAGCCCGCCCTGCCCAGGCCGACCGCACTCGCACGACCGATCCCGGTGGTCGAACCGGTGATGATGGCAACCCTGCCCTGCGCCACGATGCCCTTCCCGTTCGGCCGCGCCGTTGCGGGAATCCTATAGTATAGGAACCCCGGTAGGCGACCCGTCCGTGCGCGATTCCCAGAGCGGGTCGTCGCTGCCGAGGTTGCGGGGCGATAGCGTCCAGCTGAGCGGGACTCCGCCGATCGACAGGGGTGCCGGCAACAGTCCGGCCGCGCCCCACGGGGTTGAGAGCGCGGTGCGGGGGTAGTCGGGAGCGGGAGCCGCGGCATCCGTCGCCAGGCCGCGTGCCACCTCGAGCTCGACTGCTGTCCGCGCCAGCGAGAGCCGGGATCTGACACCGAACCCGTCGCGAGAGCGGCTCGCCAACCCGGTCAGCACCGCCGCGGCGACGAGGTACCCGGTCGCCTGATCGAGCGCCTGCACCGGCAGCGGGGTCGGCTTCTCAGCGATGTGGGCCTCGAGTCCGGCCGCCGCGATGCCGCTCGACATTTGCACCAGGCTGTCGAACCCGCGGCGGGACGCCCACGGGCCGGTGTGGCCGTATGCGTCAAGTGACACGTCGATCAGCCCCGGCCGGATGCTCCGGCGCACCGCCTCGCCCAGCCCGAGCTGCTCCAGAGCATCGGCCCGGTAGCCGCTGACCAGCACATCGGCTCCCGCCAGGAGCTCGAGCAGCCTCGCGCGCCCGGAGGGTTCGCGCGCATCAAGCCGCGCCGCACGCTTGCCGAGGGTCATCTCGGGCACGATCCCCGGCTCATCCCAACCCGGCGGATCGATGCGCAACACCTCAGCACCCAGTCCGGCGAGCAGGCGGGTGGCCACCGGTCCGGCCAGCACCCGCGTCAGATCGAGCACCCGAAGACCGGCGAGTGGGCGGGCGGGGGTGGGGCGCCAGGTTGAGCGAGCTGCATCCCCGGAGACCTGGTCAGTGCGCTCGGTGTGCACCAGTGGTTCGGCGGCGACCGCAGCGCCCTGAGGATGTGCGGCCCACGCCGACGGGCTGCGCAGTTCTGCGGCGCATCCGCCCTCGGCGACCACAGCGGATTCGAGCTCGCCAGCCCCCCAACTCGCCACCGCATCGGCGACGGCAGCCCTCTCGGCGGCGACTCCGAGCACGCGCAGAGCCGCGGCGCGGTGCTGCGGAGCGTTGGTATGCAGGCGGATCCACCCGTTGGCTCCCTCAACGCCCAACGCACGATAGTCACCCGCGATCGCATCCCACGGAGACGGCAGCTCCCAACCGATCGGTCGAAGCGCGAGGCCGAACCACGCGTCGGCCAATCCGCGATCGACAACCACAGCGGGGTCTGCCTGCCCGAGAACTGACGACAGCGCGGCCGCGGCGGCACCCGCCACGCCGATGCTGGCCGAGGCCAGAGCCGACACCGGATAGAACGACTCGAGAGCCGGGTTGCCGGCAAACTCGAGACGCTCGTGGCCCACACCGACTGCTGTGGCGAGACGCTCGACGAGCTGATCCAATCCGGATGCGGTCATACCCCCACGGTACGCCGCGCGCCGCGGGCGACCCCCGCTCCCGCACGCACTCTGCAATCCGCGTGGGATCTCGCGTGTCCGTCGAATGCCGCGACATCCCACGCAGATTGCAGAGTGGGCGATGCACGACATCCCTCACCGGTCGGTTCGGCACTAGGCGTGCGAAACTTGACCCACCATGTCGGATGACGAGTACCACCCCGAGCTCGCCGAGTACGTCCCGGGCGACCGGGGTTCTGTGCGCCGACCGCTGACGCTGAAAGTCATCCGAGTCGTCATCGTGATCGCGGTGGTGGCGCTCGTCTTGCCCGGTGTGATCTACACCGTCAGCGTGCAGGTCGAGACCGCGGATGCTGCCTGCGCGATTGTGGTCTCATCGGCAGCGCCTGATTCGACCCCGAGTGCGCGGCTCCAACTCTGGGGAGGCAACGGCCCCGGCTGGTACTGCTACGCGCGCAGCTTTGGCGGTTCAGAGGTGATGCTGCGTGCCCTGGGAATCATTCCAGGGCTCACCTACCGCCCGTCAGGCACACCGGCCTAACGCCGACGGCTCAGGCCGCGCCGTCGAACATCGAGGTGACAGAGCCGTCGTCGAACACCTCGTGAATCGCCCGT
>JBDUBG010000354.1:0-7178 GCA_040004215.1 Pseudolysinimonas sp.
TCCACGCCAGCGACACGCCATCGACGCTGCGGCCTCGCGCGCGCGGAGCAAGAACGGCTAGCCCGAGCGTCTGCGCGGTCTCCGCCGCCCCCGTGAGGGGGCGAGTCAGGTACCCGCCGTCGACTCCACCGTGCAAGACCAGTTCGGGGTTCGAGCCAAAAGGATGAAAGAGCACGACGAGCCCACGAACTGCCCCGTCCGGAACGAACAACGCATAGTCGCGCAACTCGCATTCGGCATCCACGACCCTCCGCTCGTGGATGCCCGGTGCCCAAACAGTTCCCATGTCTCAGAGAACTTCTACCGTCGCGTTGTCAATTTCATCCCAGTCGTAGACAGCGCCGAGCCCCGGAGTCGTCGGCGCGTATGCGTAGCCGTCCCGGATGTCGAGCGGTTCTGCCAGACCGAAGGCGTAGTCCTCGATCGGATACAGCAGCTCGAACCATCCGGTGTTCGTCATGGACACAGCGAGGTGGAGGTTCGCGAGTTCGAGAGGATGGTAGATCGTGGTGTGCAGCTCGCAGCTCATTCCGAACGCCTCTGCCAGCCGTGCCGTCTTGAGCGACGACGTGATGCCGCCCCGCCACGAGGCATCCGTGCGCACGATGTCGACCGCGCCGCTCGCGATGAACTGGGCAGTGAGGTGGGCACCTCCGGCGATGGTCTCGGTACCCGCAATCGGGATATCGAGCTTCTGCCGCAGCTTGATGTATGAGTGCACGTCGTAGTCGTAGAACGGCTCCTCGAACCACCGGTAGTCGAGCGCCTCGAGTGCCCGGCCGACCCGCAGCGCTTCCTCATAGCTGTGCGTGGCAACCGGATCGGCCATCAACGGAAAGTCCGGCCCGACCGCGTCGCGAACCGCCGCGTACACCTCGAGATCGAGGGAGGCAGGCGCCGGTGGGTGCACCTTGTAGCCGCGGATTCCGCGCGCCTTCACGTCGAGCGCCTCGGCAACATACGCCTCGACCGTCGGCAGGAACATCGAACTCACGTACACCGCACGGCGATCCGCAGCCGTGCCGATCAGCTCGTGAATCGGCAGCCCAGCCTTCTTGCCTGCGATGTCCCAACAGGCCACGTCGTACGGCCCGTACGCGTAAATGGGCGAGTGGTTCCAGCGTCGGTCGAAGGCGCGAAACTCGATGGCGTTCTGTTCGCGCGCCATCGGGTTGCGGCCGAGGAAAAAGGGACGTACCTGGGCGAATGCGCGCGCGGTGATGCGCGCATCCAGTCCGCCGGAACCGAACGAGATGCCGGTGATGCCCTCGTCAGTCTTCAGCGAAATGACCACAACTTCGGGAGCCGATCCACCGCGCAACTTCGCGTTGTCGACCGCGCCTCCCGCCGCGTCGGCAAGCGCCCCCGGGCTGCAGGCCCGGATCTCTACTTCGGTGATCTTCATGCATCAGCCTTTCAGCGCTTCGGCCAGTTCGGCGGGCGGACCGTCGACCCAGGTCTCTTCAAAGCCGACGCCCGGCAGGGTTGGCGCGTGAACGTTCCCTTCGGCATCGACTTCAGCGGGGCGCCGAGCAGGATTCGAGTCGATGAGCGACTCGTAGTACGTCGTGTTGCTGATCGACATGCAGAGGTGCCGGTTCGCCACGCCGGGGCCGTGCACCTCGGCACGCAGCAGAAACGCGTCAGCCAGGTGAGCGGTGCGCATGGCTCCGGTGAAGCCGCCCCTGAGCCCGGTGCTGGTGCGCACCGCGGCGGCGCAGCCCGCCGCGATGAAGTCAGCGGTCTTCATGTGCGAACCCTCCGCCACCTCGGCGACGATCAGCGGAACATCGACTCGCTCTGCCAGCCAGGAGTACGCGGTCACGCTGAACTCGCGCATCGGCTCCTCGTACCAGAGGTAGTCTGCGGCGCCCAGCGCCTTGCCGAGGTAGGTCGCGTCGAGCAGATCGAAGCCGGCCGAGCCGTCATACATCAACGGCACATCCGGGCCAACATGCTCACGCAGGGCCTCGCAGAGCCGGGCATCTTTGCGCGCATCGCCCCAGGCGTGCAGCTTGATCGCCGGATAGCCCAGCTCGAGGCACTGGTCGGCGACGTCGAGGTACTCCTCAATCGAACCGAACGTGACCGTTGAGGCATAGGCGGGCAGCGACTCGCGGTAGGAACCGAGCAGCTGGTACACAGGCATGTTTGCCGCTTTGCCTGCCAGATCCCAGAGGGCGACGTCGACAACGCCCTGAACGAAGACCGGGAAGCGATCGATGCGGTCGAGCTCCCAGATGCGCTCCCAGAGCAGCTCACGGGCGAGTGGGTCACGACCGATGAAGTCGGCCCGGATGCGGCGGTCGACGACATCCTGCAACATCGCCCCGCGCAGGGCGAACGCGATCCCCGTGATCCCCGCGTCGGTGCGGATGACCAACCACGCGCCATCCAACTCCGGCTCGGAGCCCGGCAGCCCCGCTCGCCACACGAATGGTGGATCGTAGGCCGGAACGGTGACGTGCACGACGTCGACGGCGGTGATCTTCATGGGATGCCCTCCTAGGGCGTTGGGGTGTCGGCCCGAAGCAGCTCGGCCTGAATCAGGTCGACCCAGAGGCTGTCGGGGATCGTCACCTCGAAGAGTTGGGCGTTGCGCTTCACCTGTTCGGCCGAGCGCGCGCCGGTGCAGACCGTCGCGACCGCCGGATGTCCGAGCGCGAATTGGATGGCCGCAGCAGGCAGGGTCACCCCGTTGGCCTCACACACGTCGGCGATCGCGTTCACGCGCGCCAGCAGCTCTGACGGCGCAGGAGCGTAGTTGTATGTGACGCCGACCGGCGGTCGATCGCGCGCCAACAGCCCCGAGTTGAAGACGGCGGCCGCGACCACCGAGACTTCTCGCGCCGCGGCGGCCGGCAGCAGATCATCGAGCGCCCCCTGCTCGAGCAGACTGTATCGGCCGGCGCACATCACCACGTCGAGGTCGGTGCCCTCGACGAATCGGGCGAGCATGTCTGTTCGGTTCATGCCGGCACCGAACGACGTGATCGTCCCTTCGCGACGCAGGGCGTCCAGCTCCGGGAACGCGCCATCCATTGCCTCGGCGAAGTGGTCATCTGGGTCGTGGACGAAGACCACGTCAACGCGATCGAGCCCCATCCGCTCCAGGCTCTCTTCGAGCGAGCGACGAACCCCCTCGCCGCTGTAGTCGAGCTGCCTCACCAGTGTTGACGTCACCGCAAAACCATCGATGTCGAGCTGCGGGCCGTTCAGGCCGTCGACCAGCAGCCGACCCACCTTCGTCGAGAGCACGAACTCGTCGCGCGGCTTGGTGCGCAAGAACTCGCCCAGCCGCCGTTCTCCGAGCCCGAGTCCGTAGTGCGGCGCGGTGTCGTAGTAGCGAACCCCTGCTGCCCAAGCCGCCTCGAGCGCATCGAACGCCGCCTGGTCGGTGACTTCGTGCCCCAGGTTCGCCAGTGGCGCCATCCCAAAAGCATTCGGCGCGACGCGGAGGCCTCCGCGTCCCAGCGGACGCGTGCCCGACACCGCCGCGCTCACGGCCGACCCTGCGCGACCGTCTGACGCTGGCGTCCGAGACCATCAATCTCGAGTTCCATCACGTCACCGGCGCCGAGATAGGGAAAGCGTCCGCTCAGCGCGACCCCCTGTGGAGTGCCGGTGTTGATCAGATCGCCCGGCTCCAGAACCATGTACTGGCTCAGCTCAAAGACGATCTGCGCGACGTTGAAAATCAGGTCGGAGGTCGACGAGTCTTGGCGCGGCTCGCCGTTGACGAACGAACGGAGGCGGAGTCCGGAGCCATCGCCCACCGCCGATGCCGGAACCAGCCACGGACCAAGCGGGTTGAAGGTCTCGCTGCTCTTGCCCTTGCTCCACTGACCGCCCGAGATCTCGAGCTGGTATTCGCGCTCTGAGACATCGTTCGACACGGCAAAGCCGGCGACGTGGGCAAGTGCCTCTGCTGGCGATGCCAGGTAGCGAGCCCGCGTGCCGATCACCGCGGCCAGTTCCACTTCCCAGTCGGTCTTCGTCGAGCCGGGCGGCAACAGCACCTCGTCACCAGGACCGACGACGGTGTTGGGATGCTTGAAGAAGATCACGGTTCGCGTCGGCGGCTCCGACCCCGACTCGGCCGCGTGTGCCGCATAGTTCATGCCGATGCAGATCACCGCGGTCGGGCGCGCGATCGGCGCCCCGATTCGGAGGCCGGACCCGTCGCCTGGATCGTCGAGCACCGGCAACGTGCCCGCCGCCAGGGCCTCAGCCGCGGCATCCAACCCGCCTGCCGCGAGAAAGGCGCCGTCGATGTCAGCGGTCAGACCGGAGAGGTCGTGAACGGTGCCCTGCTCGTCCAGCACCGCGGGACGTTCGGCGCCGACCGGTCCGAGCCGAATGAACTTGAGCATGTGGGTTGCCTCTCAGCCGTTGATTTTCGCCCAGCCGTGACCGTCGGGGAACACCCATTCTGCAATAGATGACGGGAGCATCTCAGATCCGGCACCCGGCGCCGTTGGCACGCGGTAGCGCCCGCCTACCACCGCCGCGGGCGTGACAAAGTGCTCATGCAGGTGGTCTGCGAACTCGATCATGCGGCCGTCTTGCGATCCCGAAACAGCGACGTAGTCGAAGTACGACAGGTGCTGCACGGTCTCGCACAGCCCGACGCCCCCCGCGTGCGGGCAGACCGGGATGCCGAACTTTGCCGCCAGGAGCAGGATCGAGATGTTCTCGTTCACCCCGCCCACTCGGCAGGCGTCCATCTGAAGTATGGCGAGCGACTTCGCCTGCAACATCTGCTTGAAGATGACGCGGTTCTGCACGTGTTCGCCGGTGGCGACCGGCATCGGTGCCAGCCGTCGCGCGATTTCGGCGTGGCCGAGCACGTCGTCGGGGCTGGTGGGCTCCTCGATCCACGCCAGGTCGAACTCGGCGAGCTGCTGCATCCATTCGACCGCCTGATCGACATCCCAGCGCTGGTTCGCGTCGGTGGCGATGCGAATGTCGGGGCCGACCGTGCGCCGCGCGATCGCCAAGCGCCGCTTGTCGTCTTCGAGGTCGGCGCCCACCTTCAACTTGATCTGCTTGAAACCGTCGGCTACCGCTTCGCGCGCCAGCCGTTCGAGCTTCTCGTCGTCGTAGCCCAACCAGCCGGGGCCGGTGGTGTACGCGGGGTACCCGTCAGCCAGCAACTCGGCGGCACGTGCGTCGGCTCCCTCACGCCCGCGGCGCAGAATGTCGAGCGCCTCGTCGCGGGTCAGCGCGTCGCTGAGGTAGCGCAGGTCGATGAGATCAACCAACTCTTCGGGAGTCAGCGAGGCGAGATGCTGCCAGAGCGGTAGCCCAGCGCGCTTGGCTCGCAAGTCCCAGAACGCGTTGATCACGGCGCCGATCGCCATGTGGATGACGCCCTTCTCAGGGCCGAGCCAGCGCAGTTGCGAATCGTCCGTCATTTCGCGCCAGGTGGCGCCCATGTCGACGAGGAGTTCCTCAACGTTGCGGCCCACGAACCGCGAGGCGAGAACGTCAATGGCATTGGACTGGATGTCGTTTCCGCGCCCGATGGTGAAGACGAACCCTGCGCCGTGCAGGCCGTCGCTCGCGTCAGTCTCCACCACGAGATAGGCGGCCGAATAGTCGGGATCCGGATTCATGGCATCCGAACCATCGAGAAAGATCGAGGTCGGAAACCGCACGTCGACGGTCCGGATGTTGGTGACAACACTCATAAGACGTGCTACTCCTCTAGCTCTTCACCGCACCAGCAAGCACGCCGCGGACAAGCAGGCGCGAGGACGCGATGAAGACGATCAAGACGGGGATGGCGAGGAACAGGCTCGCCAAGGCGATTTCGGGGCGCCCGATAAGGCTCTGCTGGGCGCCATTCGACGGGTTGAGGGCCGGGCTCGACGTGAACAGGAAGCCCAAACCGACCGACAGGTTGAAGTTCTCTTGCGACTGCAACAGAACGTATGGCAGGAAGTAGTTCACCCATGCGGCACTGAAGCTGAAGAACGCCAGCATGCCGAAGAGTCCGCGCGACAGTGGCAACGCGATCCGGAAGAAGGTGGTGAACTCGCCCGCTCCATCGACCTTGGCCGCCTCGTAGATCTCTGTCGGGATCGACGTGGAGAAGTAGATGTAGGCGAGGAACACCCCGAACGGATAGAACGAGCTGGTCAGGATCACCGAGATCGGATTGTCATACAGGCCGATCGCCGAGATCTCGACGAACAGCGGCACCACCAAAGCGACGGGCGGAATGATCATCGCAATCAGGGTGATGATCAAGAACACCTTCTTGAACGGCAATGTGGTGGCTGCCAAGGCGTACCCGGCCAAGACCGCGGTGATGCACGAGATCACGACAATTGACGCGGTGTAGGTGACGGAGTTCACCATCCAGTTGACGATGATCCCGTTGTTCTGACTCAACAAGTTGTGCCAGGCCACGCCGTACTGCGCGAAACTTCCGAACGAGAATGGCGCGTCGTCGTTCAACTGCTGAGCCGTCTTGGATGGCGCCAGAATCAGCCAGATCATCGGGACGACGCTGAGGATCCCGAAGACCGCGAGCACAATCCACACCACCACCCGACCCGAGATGGCACCCGCACCACGGGTCCTCTCGATGCCGTGAGCGCGCCCCGGCGCCGCGATCGCTTCGGTTGTCATTTCTTTCCCACTCCCGTGCCCTCGAAGAAGTCCGTTCTGAAGATCACGACAACGGCCGCGACCATGCAGACCACCAGCAGCATCAGCGACAGCGCCGCCGAGCTCGCCAGGTTGTTGCCCTGGAATGCGAGGTCGTAGCTCAGCTGGTTGAGCGACCAGTCCTTCGCGATGCCGGTGTAGACGGAGCCGGAGATCAGCTGCGGTTCGACGAAGACCTGAAGGCCCGCGGCGAACACCAGAATCCCCATGTAGACCAGATACTTACGAATCAGCGGAAGCTTGATCCGCCACCCAATCTGCCAGGCGTTCGCACCGTCGATCCGTGCCGCCTCCAAGATGTCGTCGGAGATGGACTGCAGTGAGCCGTACTGCACCACGATCCAGTTGCCCGCACCGACGAAGAAGGCCATCGCCACGAAGATCCAGGCCAGCCCGCCCTGACGCCAGATCTGGTTGCCCTGGGTGATTCCCATGGCGTGAAGGATGTCCTGGTAGGGGCTCAGCGAGGGCTCAAGCATGAAGTACCAGATGAGCACGGC